>JAGHRV010000045.1 GCA_018066175.1 Candidatus Colicola equi
ATGGTTACAAAGCCGTATTCTTTTGACGCAAAGTATTACGTTTTCAGCAATGATGTTGCAGAGGGCGGATATGCAAAGGAGTACAAAGAGCGATACGGAAAGAGCTTCGGCCAGCAGCTGGTAAACACCGCTTACGAGTTCAGCGACGAAACAAAGAACGTTATCGAGAACGTAGTGCTGAGAGGATGTGCGATGAACGCGCATAGCGGTTTTCTGTTCCGCCAGGACGTAGGCGACAAAATGAACTTCATGCCTGCGTGGGTAGAGAAATGCACAATACCGATACGCCCGGACATTGGCAGCGGCACGCGAGAGATAAGCACCTCGCAGACATATCCGCAGCTTTTCGTTAACGAGGGCTACAAGTATTACGACAAATTCGAGAAGCCTGAATTTGAGAACGCGGAACGCAAAGCCGTTGACGGCTCAAACGTGTTGCTGTTCTACGTCGGGCAAGTGCAGGCGACATCAGGCGTTATTTCCGTAACAATCAGTAACGACAAATACGATGATGATGTAACAGCAGCCATTTGGGACATGACCGGGGAGGGCGTGGATGCGTATATGCTTCCGCAGTTTTCGCGCTACAAGGACGGCAAAAGCCTTGATTTCGGCTATCCGTTGGAGCAACCCGTGCCGTGGCTTAATACGAACAATTACGAGCCGATATACAGCGCGTATTGGAACGCATACTTTACAGATCGTATGAGCAAGGACGCAAAAGTGGTGCGCTGCGCCGTCAATCTTCGCGGCTTGGAGGTGGGGCAGCAGATGCTCCGTAACGTGTATTTCTTCGGCGGTGCTATATGGGTGCTATCGAAGATTGAAAACTATCTCATTGGTGGCGAAGCTCCGACACAATGCGAGTTTATCAAAGTTCAGAATATAGACAATTACAGATAACATGGCAGATACAGAAAAGAAAGTAATAATTGAGGTCGGCACGGGACAGAGCGCACAGACGCTCGGCCAGCTCCGCGAGGCGGTAATAGATGCGCAGAAATCTCTGCTGATGCTCGGCGCAGAGGTCAAGAACGGCACAAAGAGCGAGGAAGAATACCAGCAGGCACTCGTCCAGGCGAAAGTCGCGCAGGAACAGTACAACAAAGAAATGCGTGTGCAGGTCAAAGAGAATCAAGCCGTCAAAGGCTCTTATAACGACCTTGTAAACCAGCTTTCGCGCCTGAAAGAGCAATGGAAGAACGCAGCGCCCGGAACGGAGAAATACCGCCAACTGACGGCAGAGGTAAACGCCGTTAAAAAGCAGCTGGAAAGTCAAGACCACGAAATCGGTAATTGGCAGCGCAACGTAGGTAACTACGCGAATAGTCTTGCCGGCATCTTCCGTGGCGTTGGCGGCGGTATCGGTGCTGCGGCGCAGGGTATCGTGGGACTGAACACGAAAATGACGGCTTTGTCTGCTAACCCTGCAATGGCTGTGCTTTCCGTACTCGCCGTTGTATTGCAGAAGATAAGCGAAGCGTTCAGTTCATCAGAAGCGGCAGCCAATAAATTAGCCGTAGGTTTTGCTCCGCTGAAAGCCGGCGGTCAGGCTCTTACGCGCGTGTTCCAGAGCGTTGCTAACGCATTGGGTAGCGCTGCGGAGTGGATGACGAAAATGGCCGACAAACTCGGCTGGCTTTCCGACGAACAGAAAAAGAATGTGGAGCTTACAAAAAGCGAGATTGCGCTACGCGAAGAACAGCGCCGCGTAAACGTCGAGAATGCACGCCTGGAAATGGAGATTGCCGAGGCGAGAGCCAAAGCACAGGACAAGGCGAACTATTCGGCGAGCGAGCGCGTGAAACTGCTTGCAGAGGTAAGGCAGAAAGAGAAACAGATCCTCGAAAATCAGCTTCGTATTGCAGAGGAAGAATACCGCATCGCAAAGGAGAAATCACAGCTGACAGAGAACGATGCCGCCGCAAATGATGAGCTGGCGGACAAAGAGGCAAACCTGTATCGCATACGCGAACAGCACGCAACAGGCATGCGCCGCATCAATCGCGAGTACACGCAGGCGCTCAAAGACCAGGGCGTGGAGCTGGCAAATACCGAAAAGACGCTGCGCGAAATATTCCAACTTGCGAATATTAAGGACGATTGGCCGACATTTGACCAGCTGCAAAGGAAAATTGATAGCATAATACTGAAAAAGGACGAGCTGTACGACATGTTTGACAGCATGTTGGATGCCGAGATAGAAGCCGGGATGTCTGATATAGATGCTCTGTTTA
>JAGHRV010000014.1 GCA_018066175.1 Candidatus Colicola equi
CGAAAACAATAAAATATCGGAAATGCTACTCCCGATATTTGGAAAAAATCATACATTATGATACCGAGAATCTATAAATTAGAAGACGATTTAGAGCAAAGTGTATTCCTCTTTGGGGCACGTCAAACAGGGAAAAGTACATATCTCAAAACGGCATTTCCCAATGCTGTTTACATTGACTTGCTAAATAGTAAACAGAAGCGCTTTTTTACCCATCAGCCGGAAATGCTCTATGATATGCTGCAAGACAAACCTGCAAACCAAATCGTCATTATCGATGAAATAGCAGAAGTTCCGTCCTTGCTTAATGAAGTTCATCGACTCATCCAAGAAAAACAGTTGCGCTTTATTCTTTGTGGTAGTAGTGCTCGCAAATTAAAACGCAAGGGTTACAACACATTAGGGGGGCGTGCTTTTCCTTGCTATTTCTACCCCTTTGTCAGTGCAGAATTACCGGATTTGGATTTGAACAAAGTTTTACTTTATGGACTTCTTCCCTCTTGTTACTTAAGTAATAAGCCATGGAATGTGCTTTCTTCTTATATTGATGTTTATATAAAAGAAGAAATAAAGGAAGAAGCATTAGTGCGTAATCTGGACAATTTTCAGCGCTTTTTGGATGTGGCTGCCATTGGTGATGCCGAAATTGTTAATTACGCCAATATTGCCAGCGACTGCGGTGTTACGGCCAAAACGGTAAAAGAATACTACAATATTTTGGAAGATACTTTGTTAGGATTTATGGTACCGGCTTATACGAAAGTGCGTAAGCGCAAAGTGGTACAAGCCCCCAAGTTCTATTACTTTGATGTGGGTGTATATAATTATATGATGCAGAGAGAGTCGTTAGCACCGAATAGTTCGGAGTATGGACATTGCTTTGAACACTTTGTAATGCAGGAATTGAAAGCTTATATCGGTTATACGCATAACAGAAAGAAACTGAGTTATTGGCACACCTATGAAGGCAAAGAGATTGATGCTGTTTTAGGGGAAGCTCAGGTTGGCATTGAGATTAAATCAACGGAGGAGATTCAGCCAAAGCACTATGCTAATTTCAAAGAGTACAAAGAAGAATTTCCCAATAGTCGTTGCATTGTCGTTTCTCGTGATCCTTTTACTCGCCGTACGGGAGATATTGAAATTATGTATATCTTCGACTTTTTACAGAAATTGTGGAAGGGCGAAATAATATAACACAATTCAAAAAAAAACATTATCTTTGCAGCACAAAAAAGCTAATTATTATGAAAATAGGACGATATGCAGGTGTATCTGCGTGGTGTAAGATAGGAATTTGGTTAGGTTGGATGTTAGCTGCCGTGGTGCTACTAACTATCCTGACAACTATTATTACGGCTTGTTGCGGTCCCATCCATGTATCCACCGATTGGATGCGTGGCATGCTGGTGTATCAGGATGTGATTATTCTGATAGTGCCGGTTATTCTGACGGTCTGCTTATGCGAACAACATCCCAAGCAATGGCTGCATGTGGCACGTCCCCGAACCAACCACCTGGTATATGCTATTCTGCTGATGCTGGTGGCTTTGCCGTTTAATAACCTCTTGGCGCATTGGAATGAACAAATGGCCTTGCCGGAGTCGTGGGCAGGTATAGAAGAATGGATGAAGCAAAAAGAGTTGGCTTCCGAACAACTGATTGAAAAACTGATGAGCGAGACGCATTGGGTCAGTTTAGTGCTCAATGTATTGGTTATAGCTGTCTTGGCCGGTTTGAGCGAGGAGATCTGCTTCCGCGGCATGATACAAGGCACCCTGGGACATCGCCATTGGGGAATATGGCTGACCGCCATCCTTTTCTCCGCTATTCATCTGCAGTTCTACGGATTTATTCCTCGTCTGCTATTAGGTGCATTATTCGGCTATATGATGGTATGGAGCGGCTCTATTTGGATTCCGATAGCTATGCATATCACCAATAACGCCTGCGTGACGATTCTATACTATATCGCCCATCTGCGTGGCATGGATACGACGAAGATGGACGCATTCGGAACAGGCGATACCCTGTGGGTAGGGATTGTTTCAGGAGTAATGGTTGTGATAGGAATTTATTTCTTGCGCCGCTCGATGACAATCAGCAACGCTTCTTCGCGCACATCAGCCGGCAGCTGAATATTGCGCAATTGAAGGCTTCTTACCCAGCCCGGCACATCTTTCTCTTGCATCGTTTGAAACACCTCACGAATCTGTGCGGCCTGTGATGCCGTGTATTGGTCGGCATCGATGCCGGCTAATTCGTCTAATTCTTCATCATCATAATAGATGATTTCGGCATTGGTTTGTAACAAGGTCTCTCGTTCGCACACCAGATGCTGACCGCAACAACCGGAATCATCGGTGGAATCGGACGGTTGAGGTAGGTCGTCGGGGTTTTGTTTGCGAGCACGAATCTCAAAGAGTACGAGAATAGTTAGACCTAATAAGACAAAAATAATAAGAGGAATCATAATGATGAATTAGCGTAATGGGTATTGTTTACGAAGTGTTTCAAAGTTTTCGGGATGGGCTTTCAGTTGGTTAGAAACGCGCGTTAACCATCCCGGTTGCGAGTCTCCTGCAGGTGGCATTTGGTCAGTATTCACCGACAAAAGTGGCAGGTTGAAGAACCTGCATAAAGCATCCAAGCACATCTGGGAGGCATTGCGTTTTCCTTCAACGGAATACCCGGCGATATGGTAGGAAGCAAGCAGCGTTTGTGGACTTTGGCAGAGGGCATGATGGATAGCGGGCTCATTCTCCCAGCAGTCAATGATACATGGATGATGACTCTCAAAAAGTGCCTGTTCATCGACTATTCCCCCTCGCGCAGCATTGATGATGAGAGCATGGGGACGGCACTTAGATAGGAACGCTGCATCGCATAGATGGTAGGTTGTTTCATCCAATGGTGTATGGAACGTGATGATGTCGCATTGGTCGGCTATCTCGTCCAAACTAACACCCAGTCCCTTGGGAGGGTCGTTGATGAGCACGTCCATACCTAATTGCTTTGCCATGGCGGCGACGCGCGACCCTACATGTCCGTAGCCAACGATTCCTATGCTCTTGTACGGCAATTGTACGGCAAGCAAGGCCTCCTGGATGTAATCGCAAACGGCTTGTGCATTGCAACCCGGACAAGCGGTCCAGTAGGGAATATCCAACGAGGTGTCGATATGGTCGTAACCGATAGTGGCTGTTGCTACGAACTGTACCCGAGAGCCTGCGAGTAAGTCCTTATTGATACGCGTACGTGTGCGCACGATGAGTGCGTCCGCATCCTGCACGCGTGCAGGAGTGAACTCCTCCGGAGCGATGAACTCAACCGTTGCGTAAGGGTCGAGTACACCGTTCAGAAAGGGAATATATTGATCAATAAGAACATGCATAGGACTTAGTACTTGATGTTATCAATCAGTCTAACCGGTCCGCAATAGACGGTTACGCAGCCCACGGCGTTGGTGAAGGATGTAGCCGGTTGCAGGGTCTTGGCATCCACTATTTGGTAGTATTCCACCTCCAGACCCGGAAGCGAATTGATGGTATCCACCACCATTTTTTCTACTTTCTGTATGGGATAGGCCTTGGCCCAAGCGCGTGACATGAAGAGCACGCGAGAGATGTTAACCGCCAGGTCTTTTTCGTCTTCACTCAGACGACTATTCCTGCTGGACAGAGCCAGTCCGTTCTCGGCACGGAAGATAGGACAATCGATGATATGCAGATTACCGAAGGTGTTTTTTAGGCTGCTGCGCTCCACCATGTGGTGGATAATAGATAATTGCTGGAAGTCTTTTTCGCCGAAGTATGCGCGATCGGGTTGAACGAGATAGAAGAGCCGACTCACTACCTGCACTACGCCGTTGAAATGCCCGGGACGCATCTTACCTTCCATCACTTGGTCTAATCCGGCAAAGTCAAAGGAGAAAGTGGTGTTCATCTCGTCCTGCGTGTACATCTCTTCGGGAGTAGGAGCGAACATAAAGTCGGCTCCCAGCTGTCCGAGCAGGTCGGCATCGGCCTGCAGGTTACGAGGATACAAGGCAAGATCTTCCTTGTTGTTAAACTGGGTTGGATTAACAAAAACACTAACGAAAGTAACTTGGTTCTCTTGTACACTTCGGCTGACCAGAGAGGCATGTCCTTCGTGCAAAGCCCCCATCGTGGGCACTAAACCAATGGATAAATGACGTTGTTTACAAGCCTCAACTTGCATGAGGAGTTCTTGTTTGGTAGAAATGATTTGCATTATATTATTATCTATTTCGCAGAAAAAGTCTGCAAAATTAGTGAAAAATTTGTATATATCAAAATTTTTTTGTAATTTTGTAGCGGTTTATTGTAAACTGACTAAAAATACGCCTATGAAAGACCATCATCGTATTCTCTTTGTATCGCAAGAGATTTATCCGTACCTACCGGAAGAGAGTCCTATACGGATGTTGAATCGTCGTTTGCCAGAGTTCTTCCAGGCCAACGGTTATGAGACGCGCACTTTTATGCCTAAGTTTGGAGATATTAACGAGCGTCGTAATCAGTTGCATGAGGTGATACGCTTGAGTGGGATGAATCTGATAATTGATGATTCGGACCATCCGCTGTTGCTGAAGGTGGCTAGTATTCCTGCGGCCAGAGTGCAAGTGTATTTTGTGGATAATGACGATTATTTCCAGCATCGTAAGGGCGTGCGTGATGAGCAAGGTGTGGAATACAAGGATAACGATGAGCGTTCTATTTTCTTTGCCCGCGGAGCTTTAGAGACGGTTCAAAAGTTGCGTTGGACTCCGGAGATAGTGCATTGTTCGGGCTGGATGGCTGCTTTGGTTCCGTTGTATATTCGTAAGGCGTATGCCGGTTCGCCCTTCTTTGAGCATGCCAAAGTTGTGTTAAGTTTGGATAATGATGAATATAAAACACCGTTTGGCACTAAATTTGCGGAAAAGATCATGGTTGAAGGTATCTTGCAGAATGACTTGCGTACCATTGAGGGCTTCCCTGTAGGGTATGAAGAGTTAATGCGTTTGGCGATAGACCATGCCGATGCGATTACCATATCTTCTCCGGATGTTAATCAGCGGTTGATTAACTATGCCGAGATGAGAGGCAAGGCCATTCTTGGGTATCAGGAGAATGAACCTCAGGCATATTTGGATTTTTATAATAGTTTATTAACGAAGTGAAACGCGTTTTAGGTATAGTCATATCGTTGTTGGCTTTGCTGACTAGTTGCAAAGATGATGTACAGTCGGCCGGTTCTGCTGCTCTTCAGGAAAACGAAAAAGTGGTGGTTTGTGCAACAACGTTGCAGGGTATTCAGTCGATGCTGGATACAATGGCTAATTTACATATCACTCAAACTCCGGATTCGTTTTTGTTAGGTGAGTTTAACACGGAGTCATGGGGAACGATCAAGGCTGATGTCTTGATGCAGTTTGCTTGTCCGGAGGGTTATCGGTTCCCGGATTCAACGCAAATCGATTCGGCGGTGCTTTATATCCCGTATTCCACTTGGTTTGGCGATGGTCAGTCGCCTTTGCGCGTGAGTGTGTATGAGATGGATAGAAAAACTTTCCTTTATGCGCATCCTTATACGAGCGATTTGAATCCGACGGATTATTGCAGTATGGAAGACTCAACCCATATCGTGGTAGATGACCAAACGATTATAGCATCCCAAGGCAAGGCTATCCAGTTCCGAATGAAGGATAGTTGGATGGATAAATGGAACGGATTACGTACTTTCCCAAATCAAACGCAGTTTAATGAGTGGTTTAAGGGCTTGTATATAACCACCACTTTTGGTGCATCCACCGCCCTTTATATCACCGGTCCTACATTGGCTTTATATTACCATTATTTTTATATGGACGAGCATGGCGTATGGCAGCGGTCCAAGGAGCAAGCTAAGTACTTGTATGCCAATGCTGAGGTGCGTCAGGTAAACCATTATTCCTTCCAGGGAATAGATGGCGGAGGTAAAAAGGCGGTGATCGAGAAATTATCTGAGGATACGACAACCAATTATATTGTGTCTCCCGCCTATGTCTATACCGTTATTTCTATTCCGATGAAGGACTATATAACGCGTATTGAGGAGGATAGTATTCACCATAACGAGAGCAATAAGAGTGCTTACATGAACAAGGCCGAACTGATTGTGGAGGTGCTAAATGCTCAGCAGGAGAACACGACGTATGCTAAGCCGGCTAAGACGATGATGCTGATTCGCAAGGATTCGGCGGATAATTTCTTCTTGCGCAACGGCTTGCCCGATGACAGTTATGCGCTATATAGCAACTTAATAACGGTGGTAGATAGTGGCAATGTGTATCGTAATTACTATCTATTCAACCTATCAACTATTTTCCAGAGCGAATTAAGTCGTTACAACCGCAATCACGAGTACACCGGTCAGGACACCATCCCTATGGTTCTTATTCCTGTTAATTTAGAGTACACTACTGCTCAGTCCTCTCAGATTGTGACGAAGGTGAAGATTGAACAAACGATTACGTCAACGGAGATTCGTAGTGCCAAGCACGTGGATAATCCGATGGATATAGATGCTATCTTCTCCGGGTTTTATACAGGACCGATTAAGTAAGTCCTGATAGGCAGGCACTAAAAAATCCGCAGCTGGATGGCTGCGGATTTTATTATGTCTATCAGCGTTTAGAGGATAGCTTGGTAAGCATCAGCATCTAATAGTGAACTGAGTTCAGCCTCATCTTTCACTTGTACTTTTACCATCCATCCTTCTCCGTAAGGATCGCTATTAACCAATTCAGGATGGTCATTAAGGGCCTCATTCACCTCCAACACTTCTGCGGTAACAGGCATGTTGAGGTCGCTAACGGTCTTAACGGCTTCTACGGAGCCAAAGACTTCACCTTGACCAATCGTTTCGCCTACGGTATCTACGTCAACGAAAACGATTTCACCCAATTCAGACTGTGCATAGTCGGTGATGCCAACGTATGCTACATCGCCTTCTAAACGGATCCACTCATGTTCACGAGTGTATTTGATGTTTGCAGGAAAATTCATAGTATATATGCTTTAATTATTTACTTGCAATTTGGTTCTTACCGATTCTGGACATAGCGCAACGGAAACCGATGGTATTGCTGGATTTGTCAGCATCCAAGAAACGACGTGACGAAGGATTGAGCCAGTAGATACGGTCTTTCCATGAACCACCTTTATATACGCGAGCGTCCTTGCTCAAGCGTGGAGCCAAGATGTCGGTAGGATCGGTTCTCCAATCGGGTTTGGGATTAACGGTATCATTCCAAGTGGTATCCAACGGATAGTCCGTATCAATACGAGAAGCGATATCGCCATCCTTGAAGTCACGCTTGTCTTCCTCAGGATCGTAGGTAATCTCAATGCGGCCAAGAGAGTCCACAGAGAAGTGTCCCAATGAATCACGTTTGGGTCTGGAGAAGATATTTCCGCGGAATGAGTTGTACTCAGTAACTTCCATGGAGCTGGTCTCACGATAAACGTCCAATACCCATTCGTTCACGTTACCTGCCATGTTATATAATCCAAAGTCATTGGGCATAAACTCATCTACAGGAGCGGTGATAACGTAAGCATCGTTCAGCGCACCGGAAGTACCCATCATGTCGCCTCGACCACGAATGAAGTTAGCTTGCATTTGTCCAACAAGGCCCTTATCCATGTTACGAGGATGATATCCGGACCATGGGTAGAGCTTACCCTCGATAGTGAGTCCTTCGCCATCAGCTACAGGTGCAAAAGCAGCGAATTCCCACTCGGCCTCAGTCGGCAGACGATAACCTATTACCAACAGACCATCATCACGAATAATCTTACGTGAATTGCCGTAGATATCGGTCTCGGGATGACGTCCCCATGCCGGCGTATAATCAGATACGTATAAGTACTTAGCGGTATTGAATACGAATTTATCACGAATCCAAGCATAAGATGGACGATAGAGCGTAATGGTGTTCTCCGGGTCATCAGGATCAATAATAGAGGTTGTATCCATGGTGTAGCCGGGGTTGCTTTGCTCCCACTCGTCACGATAAGTCTCATCATCCGTAGCTTCTAAGTCAGCAAAAGGCGGGAATTCTATGGCACCATGGCGGATGAGTGCTAACTCATTTACGCGGTCGGTACGCCATTGGCAATAGTCCATAGCTTGATTCCAAGAAACACCTACTACAGGATAGAAACTATAGGCAGGGTGACGGAAATAATACTCTAAATAAGGCTCGTTATAAGCCATCTCATCACGCCAAACAGTTGTATCCGGCAGGGCACGTTGAATAAGAGAACGGCTTGAGTCATTCTGACCAAAAACAACTTCCATCCAATGTAAGTACTCGCGCCAGTCCATATTGGTGATCTCGTACTTATCCATGTAGAATGAACTAACAGTTAATGTACGTGCGGCATTGTCACGAGGGGCGGTCAGAAATTCATCACGCTCACCAATGGTAAACGATCCACCTTCAATGGCAATCATACCCGTAGGTATGTCACTAACCTCAATGGATTTAGCCTCAAAATTTGTTGTTTTTGCATCGTAATAATTCCAACCTGTAGTGTGCGATGTTTTGGTGTTTAATTCACGCGAATTACAAGCACTCAAAACTACTACTGTAGATAACAAAGCGATTCTAAAAATGTTTTTCATATAGAGAAAATTTATATTTTATCATAATTCAGCCCGCAAAGATACAACTTTTTTTCCAATTACACAAATTTTTTTGCACATTTCAAAAAAAAAGTGTAATTTTGCAAGACTAATGACACCAACTATTCACATACACTCCCAAATAATGGACCTAAGTGTGCCTAAAATCATGGGAATCATGAATGCTACGCCGGATAGTTTTGCGGTGCATTGTTCGGCGTTGGATAGGTCTGCATTATTGCCGTATGTGCAAACATTGGTGGAAGAGGGTGCAGATATGATTGACATCGGAGCTTGCTCTACTCGTCCCGGGTCTAAAATGGTGGATTTGGAAGAAGAGTGGAAACGGATGAGTGCCGCGCTGATGGTGGTTAAGTCTGCCTATCCGCAGATGCCCATTTCGATTGATACTGTTCGAGCTGAGATCGTGCGTCGTGCTCATGATGAATTCGGAATCGATATGGTTAATGATGTTTCCGGATTGGCGGATGAGGATATGTTGCCCCTTTTGCAGCGCATAGGCGTACCATATATATTAACGCACCCGCGCGATGAGGACATGTTGTCTTTCTTTAGTTATCAATTGGACCGATTGCACCGGGCCGGAGTGGCGGATGTTATCATCGACCCCGGATTGTGCTTTGGCAAGACACTTAGTCAGAATTATACGATTTTACGCGAGATGAATCAATTGCAACTCTTGGAATGTCCTATTATGATTGGTCTATCACGTAAGTCAATGATATATAATGTGTTAGGTGTTACTGCCCAAGAGGCATTAAATGGCACAACTGCGGCTCATATGGCTGCTCTAAAAGCGGGAGCCAATATACTGCGGGTGCACGATGTAAGCGAAGCAAAACAAACAGTACAAATATACAAAACGATATATGGATAATAATTATTTGCAAACCGTTTTAACGATGATAACCTTTAAGGATATAATCAATATTTTGATTATTGCACTCATCGTCATCTTTCAAAATGAGATACGCTTCTTTTTCCATCGTGTGGGTTCGCACATGGGGCATCGTTGGATGTTAGGTAAGAAACGACTGCAGCAGGCCGAACTTAATCGCGTTGTGGAGCAACTGAACGAGGCGATTCTTAATATGAGTAAGTCTTATACCGGGGCTTTAATCGTGATAGCCGGTCAGCAAGATGTAAGTGAGTACACAGATACCGGTAAGGAAATAGATGCCAGAGTATCTGCCCCATTGATTGAGAATATCTTCTTTAAAAACACCCCTCTGCATGACGGTGCATTGTTTATCATAGATGGTCGCATACAAAGTGCAGCATGTATATTGCCGGTAAGCGGCAATAAAGACCTGCCGTTGGATTATGGATTGCGTCACCGGGCAGCATTGGGATTGACAGAAAAAACGGATGCCACAGCCATTGTCGTTTCGGAGGAAACGGGACGAATTACGATTGCTCAACGATCCGCATTGCGGACCATTGAACCGGACCAATTAAAGGCGGTTTTGTCTCTGCTCTTTTTTGGATAACGATTTTTAGAGTAAAATTTGGTTAATTCGGTTTTTTTTATTACCTTTGCAAACTTTTTTGAGATAAATATAACAATAATATGGCATTTAAAAGAACATTAATTACATCAGCACTTCCATACGCTAATGGTCCTGTGCATATAGGACACTTGGCCGGTGTGTATGTTCCTGCTGATATCTATGCGCGCTATTTGCGCATGAAGGGAGAATCGGTTTTGTTTGTTGGTGGTAGCGATGAGCATGGTGTACCTGTTACTATTCGTGCTCGTAAGGAAGGTATCACCACACAACAAGTAGTAGATCGTTATCATGAGTTAATCAAACGCTCTTTTGCGGAGTTCGGGATATCATTTGATGTGTATTCGCGTACCACCAGTGACATCCATCATCAGTTCGCCAGTGATTATTTCCGTACCTTATATGATAATGGTAAGTTTATAGAACAAACTACCGAACAGTTCTATGATCCGGAAACAGGTCATTTCTTAACCGATCGTAATATTCGTGGCGAGTGCCCACATTGCCATGCACAAGGTGCTTATGGCGACCAGTGCGAGAAATGTGGTTCAACTCTTTCGCCGGAGGAACTGATTAATCCCTATAATGCAGAAACCGGTAATGCATTGGTTAAGAAACCGACTTCGCATTGGTACTTACCATTAGATCAGTATCAGTCTTGGCTGGAGAATTGGATATTAGAGAACCATAAAGAGTGGCGTCCTAATGTCTATGGTCAGTGTAAGTCATGGTTGGATGGCGGACTCAAACCGCGAGCTGTGACACGCGACTTAGACTGGGGTATTCCTGTGCCGGTGGAAGGTGCGGATGGTAAGGTGCTATATGTGTGGTTTGATGCCCCCATCGGATATATAAGTAATACAAAAGAACTATGCGATGCACAGCCTGAAAAATATGGCAAATGGGAAACGTGGTGGAAAGATCCACAAACACGTCTGATTCATTTTATCGGTAAGGACAATATTGTCTTCCATTGTATTGTCTTCCCCAGTATGCTCAAGGCCGAGGGTTCTTATATCCTGCCGGATAATGTGCCAAGTAATGAGTTCCTTAACTTAGAAGGAGATAAGATCTCAACGTCTCGTAACTGGGCGGTATGGCTGAATGAATATCTAGATGATTTTCCCGGTAAACAGGATGTATTGCGTTATGTGCTGACTGCTAATGCTCCGGAAACCAAAGATAATGACTTTACATGGGCTGATTTTCAAGCGCGTAACAATAATGAGTTAGTGGCTATCTATGGTAACTTCATTAATCGAGCATTGGTACTAACTAATAAGTACTTCGATGGTCATGTTCCGGCTGCCGGTCAATTAACCGATTATGATCAATCTACTTTGGACGAGATGCAACATTCCATT
Source organism: Candidatus Colicola equi (assembly GCA_018066175.1). Classification (GTDB taxonomy): domain Bacteria; phylum Bacteroidota; class Bacteroidia; order Bacteroidales; family Paludibacteraceae; genus Colicola; species Colicola equi. The sequence goes on from JAGHRV010000014.1 coordinate 11,570, forward strand.
GCAGAAATGACTCGTCTATTGGATGCCTTCCGCTTCCGTGATGCGCAGAAAGAGGCGATGAACCTTGCGCGTATTGGCAATAAGTACTTGGCCGATATGGAACCCTGGAAAGTGGCTAAAACGGATATGGACCGTACCGGCGTGATTCTTAATTTGGCATTGCAGATTGCTGCCAACTTAGAGATTGCCTTCCGTGCCTTCTTGCCATTCTCAAGTGAGAAACTACGTGGCATGCTTAATCTTCCCGAACTTACCATAGAACATTTAGGGCACTTCAACCTGCTTGAAGATGGTCATCAGTTAGGTGAAGTAAGTCTGTTATTCGAAAAAATAGAGGATGATGCTATTCAAAACCAGTTGGACCGTTTGGCTCGCATCAAGGCCGAGAATGAACAAAAAGCTAAACAAGAAGAGATGGCAAACTGGAAACCTGCTGCAATCAAATCGGATACATCTATTGACGAGTTTGATAAGATGGATATACGTGTGGCAACGGTCTTGGATTGCCAACCTGTTAAAAAATCCGAACGTCTATTGCAATTCCGATTGGACGACGGAATGGGCGGACGCACTATCCTTAGTGGCATTGCCCAAAGCTATCCGGATCCCTCTGTGCTGATAGGTAAACAGGTTCTCTTTATCGCTAATTTCCCACCGCGCAAGATGATGGGAATCGAGAGTCAAGGAATGATTCTGAGTGCCGTAGATGCGGATGGTAAATTGGTGGTTACTACTGTCAGCCGCGAAGTTAAGAATGGTTGTCAAGTGGGCTAAAGATACGTATGTCCGATGATGAAAAATATATGTCCCTTGCGCTCAGGGAGGCACAACGCGCATTAGATGCCGGAGAAATACCGGTGGGATGCGTCATTGTGTCGATGGGGCAAATAATAGGTAGGGGACATAATTTAACTGAAGCCTTACAAGACGTTACGGCCCATGCCGAGATACAGGCTATTACTGCTGCTGCACAGACATTGGGAGGTAAATACCTAACCGATTGCACGCTTTATGTAACCGTTGAACCATGCGCTATGTGTGCCGGAGCAATTGGATGGGCTCAGGTTAGTCGACTTGTTTATGGAACGTCTGATGCCAAACGTGGATTCTCGGTTTTTGCACCTAATGTTCTCCACCCAAAATGCTCGGTTTCATCGGGGGTTCTCGCCTCGGAATGTGCATCACTTATGCAGTCTTTTTTTCAATCTAAACGTTAACCATCATGACGACCTATCCGATTTATCTCGCCCCGATGGAGGACGTTACTGATCCGGCTTTTCGACTGCTGTGTAAACGATTTGGTGCAGACCGTGTTTATACCGAATTCGTCAATGCGGATGCTTTAGTTAGGGATGTCAATGCGGCTACGCGTAAATTGTCTATTACTGATTCAGAGCGTCCTGTGGCGATTCAGATATATGGACGCGATTCTCAATCCATGGCCGAAGCGGCCAAGATTGTTGAGCAGGCGCATCCTGATTTTATAGATATTAATTTTGGCTGTCCGGTTAAAAAAGTAGCCGGTAAAGGTGCCGGTGCCGGACTTCTGCGTGATGTCCCGCGTATGTTGGATATCGCCAAGGCGGTGGTTGATGCGGTTTCTATTCCTGTTACGGCAAAGACGCGTCTAGGATGGGATAATGATTCGCTTTATGCACCTCTTTATGAGGGGGCAACCAAAGGCGAAGCTTTTATTGTGGACCTGGCTGAGGCGCTTCAGGATTGTGGCATACAAGAACTGGCTATCCATGGACGAACACGGGCTCAGATGTATACCGGCGAGGCAGATTGGAGTCTGATTGGTGCCGTCAAAAACAATCCACGCATGCATATCCCCATTATAGGGAATGGTGATATCACAACTCCTGCTCGTGCCAAAGATTGTTTTGACCGTTACGGAGTGGATGCAATCATGATTGGGCGCGCTTCCTTTGGATGCCCTTGGGTATTTGATGATATGAAACGTTTCCTTAATACACCTAATTCTTCCGTACCCAATCGATCCATGCAATGGTGTGTGGATATACTTAAGGAACATGTCATTCAATCCATCCAATATATAGGGGATGAACGAAAAGGAATCGTTCATTCCAGACGCCACTTTGCTAATAGTCCAATCTTTAAAGGATTGGCTGATTTTAAGCAAACTCGTATCAGTCTCCTTCGTGCTGACACCCAAGACGAGGTTTTTTCTATTATGGATTCCATTGTGGATAAATGGGGACAAAAATCCGAATAATCACGTGTTTTGGTTCTTTTTTTATTACGCGCGCGCGTATTATAAATAAGGTGTGCATTTTTTTTGCATTTTTTTGCTAAAAAATTTGGCCATGTCAAAAAAAAGCAGTACCTTTGCATCCGATTTCGCGCTAAGAAGAAATTTGAGGCCAAAAAATCACGAGATCTTTGATAGATTGATAACAATAGATGTAGTACAAGAGTACTTGAATTTTTGTTACGAAGCGCAAGCGGAGCAACAATCTTCAAGTACAAGAATTGGGAAAATAATTATTGTTAATTTATAGCAATAATGATTGTAACTAGTTCCCGTTAAAAAGGTACAATAAATTGGTTATTCTGAGCTAAGATATAAATTAATTTACAACGAAGAGTTTGATCCTGGCTCAGGATGAACGCTAGCGACAGGCCTAACACATGCAAGTCG
>JAGHRV010000048.1 GCA_018066175.1 Candidatus Colicola equi
ACATATGAGCGAAGCCAAGAATCGATGTCTTCGATGGAAGCGTCAACGTGCTTGCGGACAATCTGACGGCGGTGGTATATAGTTTGTTTTTGGACATTGAGCAGAATACCCATATCCGAATCGGAGGCTCCAATGATTGTAAGGATGGCAAACTGCATATCTGATTCCGTGAGTGCAGGATAGTCCTTGCACAAGCGGCTGATGGCACCGTCCAAAGCAGCGTCCACAGAGGCAATCAACTCGTCAATACTCTCTTTGCTCAGCGTTAGTTGCTCGGTGCGATAGGTCTGCAACCATTTCGGGAACTCGGGTTCGTTACCGCGTAAGCGTTGTAATTCCATCTCTCTCGTCAAGTTCACTTTCTGTTTAAGTCGTTCCAATGCTAATTGGAGTTGTTGTGCGTATTTGTCTTTTAGGGTTTGTATGGCAGTTGCCTGTTCACGCCGTTTGTGCTGTCCATATCGCCAGAGCACCAATAACAACGTTACCAGCAATATAAGCAAAAGTATCAAAATAGAGGAAAGCATTCCTTGCCACCTCTTTTCGCGTTGTGCTTCTTGTGCTAACTGTTGTTCGCGCGCGACATCATAATGTAAGGCGAGCGCGTACGTGCGTGCGCCCGCGTCGCGGCGCAGTTCTTCTATCTTACGATCGTATAAGTCCAATAATACCTCATAAGCTTTGTTCGACTGGCCTTGCTGCCTTAGTACTTTGCTTTGCAAATAGGCGTAACTTTGTTCAAACCAATAGACATAAGAGGAATCTTTAGGATGAAGCCGTTCCAAATAATAAGCCGCAGAGTCCGTGGCATGCTGAGCCAATAACAACTCAACTATTTCTGAGTATCGTGCATTCGCCCCGAATTCCTCAGCTAAGCGACGACACACCGCCAACCGTTGTTGAACACTATCCGGATAACACAGTTGATAGCGATAGGCATCTATATCTAGTTCTAACAACTCATTATTTATGGCTTTTGCATGGTGTTTCGCCTGTGCGAAATACCATAAGACACTATCTTGCGGAGCATTTGTTAGTGCCATCGTACGCGCGATGTCGCGATAGGCACAAATCATATATACAGCATCGCTATCCGAATTAAGCATCGATATCGCTTTGCGGTAGTAATTCAGCGCAATGTCATATAGCATTTCACTTTCGGAAGTATTGCCTAAACCAAACCACGTCAGTCCTAATAACTGATCTCTCCGCACGGAATAAGGAAGGCTCGTCAATATATCTTCTGCCTGCTTCAAATATATAGTAGAATTTTCATACTGACTACTGCTATTAGAAGATATTCCCTGATGGTATAATTCTTCTGCTTCTTGAATCCCTTTTTGACCATTTTGAGATGAAATATGACAACTCTGCAAGCAAAAAAATAGGCAAAAAACGCCCCATTCAACACATCGTACAACTTTATTTTTTATCATATTTTATAAATGATTGATTTATATCGTGTTATAAAGTTTCTTAAACTATGCTCGTACAACTGTTAAATTTGCACATGTCAAAAAAAAGCAGTACCTTTGCACCAGATTTCGAAACATGATTTCGACTGCAAAATTACTACAAATTTTTTAAATCTACAAATTATGAAAAAGAAAAATGTTTTTTGTATGCTTTTTGTAGCATTTTTACTACTAAAAGGAACAGGTGTGTACGCGCAAGAGAACTTGGGCGACAAGTATGCTTGGCGTTTGGACAGTGTGGTGTATTCGTATCCGCTAATGACTGGCGAACGCGAGGAATATGGCCGCCTAGGCAGGCGAGAGGGAGTGAAATACACGTATGGTTTGGACGGTCTGCCTACAGACAGCGGCTTTAGTACGCTGGACTATGAAGACCTTTACACGACCCGCAAGCCACGATCAGTTCGATTCTACGGTAACAAGCACGAATATCGCTCGTTTGGTGAGAACGGCAAACGGACGGAACTACATTATTACATGACCGGGGACCTCATTGATACTACGGGCGCGGAGATTGATAATAGTCTATTTGCGTTGTATCAAAAGGACGAATATGCTTTTGATTCGATGCGTGTAATATATGACGCGGACGGAGGTATCGTTCGTACAATACACCATTACGATAAAACGACGACTAATTATAATTATTCGACTGGGGCGTGTACGAGCATCAAGCGTGAGCAGGTGTTGGCTACGGACAGCACGGAAGATGAGAAACTATGGCGTTGCAATGTGACGACTGGTGTTTGGAGTTTGACGAAAGACCTGCACCGCGATTATATTAACCACCGCTTGACGTATAGTGAGTCCACGCGCCGGAATTTTTATAGCGACGGAACTTTGAAACAGATTTGGGTGGATGGAACGGGTTATAACGAGTTAGGCGAAAAGACCCGCACCTATTCGACGTATAAGATTTATCAGGAGAATGGCGAACCTATGCCATTCAGTCCAGGCGGTCACGCTTGGGATGAAATCATCGAGTTGTTCGAAGGCGGTCGGATTGTTCACTATTCAGATACACGTTTCGCTTGGTATGAGGACGGAATGCATAGTTTTGCGGGCAACCCGACCAAAGACTACGAGTATCTACCGAACGGGATGGTCATTCGTACGGAGAACGGCGTAACCAAATACTTAGTGGATCTGGAAGGCAAAGATCACCTGATTTATAGCCAAAATCCCTACTGGTCAGATACCTATTACAGTCGGTACGTTTATTATGACGATTTCACGCTCAAACAAAAAGTGGATTCTATTTTGGACTACACGCTCGAACGGCAGGGGGATTCTATCATTCATGTGTATTACTGGAGATGGACAATTACCGATTTTGACGAACAAGGGAATCAGATTCACAAAATTGAGAGGTCTCATGGTACAACTGAGACGGAGTGGACCTATGTGCGCGAGGAGACGAACATTGAGAACTATACAGAAACGGTAATTCTGCAGGGCAATAAACGTACGACTTCGCGCAAGTATAACTATGGTTTTGATAATTCTTATAAATTGGTTGAAGAGCGTGACGAGAACGGCAATTGGAAGTCTAAAGACGGATACTGGCTGAATGTGTCTTTTGGGTTTAATGGTGAACCTTTGACTGCAGTTGAATACCTCCGGCGCAATGAGCAATGGACTCCGTATAGTATATATACATTTACATATATCCCCGAATGGGATTTCTACCGACGAGACGATTATAAGTACAGTGGTGCGTATATCTATTTCTTCACGAAAAGCGGAGCACGTGTAGGCTGGTATTTACGCTACGCTGCAGGAAACATATATCTGCCTGAATTTGATGCTTTTGGCCGCAAAACCAAAGATTACGAATGCAATTTTGACTCGGCAATGCATACCAAAGACACGCTTTCTTATACCGCTTATCGTTATTTCCCGGTTGGTAGTTGCACGAAGGTGGCAGAGAGAGCTGAGTACTTCCGGAATGCAGAGACAGGTGCTTGGGAGATTATCGCTACGCCGTCACGCACAAACAGTTATACGCACGAGGTGAAAGACGAAAAAGGGAATCTGGCTATGACCTATACGTTCAGATGGGAAGGAGACTCCATTGTTACGGATTCCGTTGACTACAAGTTAGTTTATGATGCACAGGGACGTCTCTACGAGCAAGGGTTAAATGGCTACGAAGGAAACAAGGATATAACTCGTAAGCGCTATCTGTACTATGAGAATGACGACCCGACGGCTTATCGCACGTTGTTGCTTTGGAATGAATATCCCGGCTCCCAAAACAAATGTTGGAAAGCTGGCTCTACGAATGATGACCGCACGCAGAGGGTGTATGACGAAGCTGGCAGGGTGATTGAGCGTATCAGTTTTGGTATCAGCAAGGACAGTACACACGCCGTGCCAACGGACAAATACGTGTATTTCTACGAGGACAACAACCTCGGTTGGGTCACGGAGGAACACTACAAGATGAACGACGGAAACTGGGACTGTGCGGGTGTGACGAACCGCCGTCTTTTGCTCACTGGTGCTGAACGCGACGAAGATGGAGATATTACTTCCAGCTGGAAACGTAAGAACACCTGCGGTGGAATAGAAGACGAATCGCTTAGGGTGTACTCGTATGCGGCGGACGTAACTACCTATCCCGTGCTTTCTCCCAATAGTTACCGCTTGGGGCATGAGGCAGATTTGGCGTACAGCGAATATGTTCAAGAGCAGGTGGCTTCCAAGCGCGTGAAGGATATCGTTTATAGTTACATAAAAAATCCTAATCAATCCTACATGGCTACCTATTATTATACGCAGCTTCGCGAGGATGTAGATGCTCCGCGCATGCCTGTGGATGTCGCAACTGGGGAGACGAGTGCTGTCTTCACATGGGGAGCCGTTGAAGGCGCAGAAACGTATGTACTGCATGTGTATGCGGATGCTGCACAAACAGAAGAAATCTGTTATGTGGTATTTGACAAATATGGTTGCGTTATTTCTGTCAATTTCATACGCCATGCACCGGCAAGGTATTCTGAAGTAGAGCAATTGAATTACGCTTTAGACGGATTGACACCTGCCACCAATTACTGGTATTCCGTGCGAGGAATAACCGCTGACGGCAATACCGTAGAGAGCACCAATGGTTCGTTTAAAACGAAAGGCGAAAGCGGAGGAACTGCAACAGGAATCGATGAAATACCAAGTGACCAAGTGCAATGCACGAAGGTGATACGTGGCGGACATTTGGTAATCTTCCGTGACGGAGAAATGTATAACGCAGAAGGAAAACGAATCCAATAAATCAAACACTAAAATATGATAGTTATGAAACGATATCTTTTGCATCTGCTTGTAATGGCAGTTTTGATAATTCAAGGAACTTGCGCCTACGCGAGCGAGAAGACGGGAATTTTGATTGATTCCGCAGAAACAACTGCCACTATCACCTGGAATGTTGATTCCGATGCGCAGTCGTACCAATTAGACATCTATCACGATGGCGCAGTATTCGCCCATATCACCTTAGGTGCCAATGGACAACTGCAAGGCATCTCATTTAATGCTCTCAGCCGTGAACATAAGGCGACAGAGGATGCCAACACCCTTTCATTCATGATCACTGGGCTGACCGCTGCCACACGATATAACTATGTTATGTCGTACCTCAGCGCAAGTGGCACACCGCTGCATGTTTTTGTCGGCGATTTTGCTACCACCGGATATTCGGGCGAATTAAAAGGAGACTATGAAGTTATCCCAACGCCTCCTATTATCCCGTCCAACCCCGAAGCACAAATAATCACAAGCATTGGTGAGACAAAAGATGAGAAATGTGCAAATGGTGGACTTTTACTGAGTGGACAGCTATTCATCCGTCGTGATGGGAAGACATATACCATCACCGGACAAATAGTAAAATAACGAGTTAAATGGACACACAAGATATAGAAAAACAAGTATAACATAGATTTATTAGGATTATGAAAAATTTTGTATCATCCGAAGTTAAATTACTTCTCTTTTTGAGTGTGGCTTTTATGATGGTTCAACCAACTGCTGCCACGAATCAAGCAAATAACACTATTACTTACACGGCAACGGAGAAATTGCCGGAGGTGATATCACATGATCGAGTAGGGGTGCATACCGATGCCTTTAATACGCCTATTGTGTCACATGAATTTGTGGATGGTGTAGGCACTATTATCTTTAAAGACGAAGTCAAAACCATAGGAGTAGCAGCATTTAAGGGGAGTGAAGGTTTAACGTCTGTTACAATTCCTTCGTCTGTCAAGGCAATTGAAGACTTTGCTTTTAGTGGTTGCTCCTCCTTGGTTGCTATAAACATTCCGTCTGCAGTTACAACAATTGGTATTTCCGCATTCACAGACTGCACTAAATTATCTTCAGTTACAATGCCTGCTTCTGTCAAAACTATTGGAGAATGTGCTTTTAGTTTTTGCACCAGCTTAACATCTGTGACTATCCCTTCTTCGGTGACAACGATTGGGGATCATGCGTTCTGGAGTTGTAAGAGTTTGGAATCTGTGATTCTTCCTTCTTCTGTTTCTTCAATTGGTATTGGTGTTTTTTATCTATGCTCTAAAATAACCGAGCCCATCTACAATGCTAGCTGTTTTGCTTATCTGCCTACTTCGTATAAGGGGAGTTATACTATTCCAAACGGTATTAAACAAATTGCCGGCTGGGCTTTTAAAAACTGTGTGGGTTTGACAACGGTAAACATTCCATCATCTGTTACAACGATTGATGAGGGAGCGTTCTGGAATTGTTATGAATTGAGTTCCATAACCATACCTAATTCTGTTCAGATTATTGGAGAAAGTGCTTTTGCCACTTGTATATCACTAACATCATTTATCATTCCACCCACCGTTAAAACAATAGGAGATTATGCTTTCCAATTCTGCAGAATGT
>JAGHRV010000070.1 GCA_018066175.1 Candidatus Colicola equi
TATGGCAACTAAAGAAGTGCTGGCAATAGTGCTGATAGCATTCGGCGGATTAGTTGTAGCTTTCGCAGTAGTGGTGGAACCCTCAGGAGAACTGCACGGCAGCGTGCTCGCCTTCTGGGGGGAAACCCTCGGCGCAGCATTACTACTCGTAGGAGTTAAACAAACCAAACACCAAACACCAAAGACGAAAAACTATGAAAGAAAGTAAATTCACCCATGAGGAGGGGATGACATTCCTCAGTGCCCTTGTAGCACTTATCTACAAGTTCGTCAAGTCGATTAAAAAGAAAAACGAGTAACGTGTAACGTTAAACGTTGAGAGAGAAAAGTGGCCTGCGGGTCACTTTTTTTTTTATTTTTATTTGCACATATCAAAAAAAAACTGTAATTTTGCGGTGCAAAGGAACGGAGTTTTGATAACTAACGACTAAAAACGAATAACAATTAACTAATAACTAATATGAAAAAACTAACTATTTTATTTGCCCTCCTGACGCTATGCGCAGGACTGTGGGCAATTGATGGTGTCAAATATATTGATGCCGCAGGTGTAGAACAAACCGCTAATAATGTGACTGAAATCACCAACGCTTCTACTACTTTAACAGCAGGCTGGTATGTCGTTCTTGGCAAAAATGTCCAAGTTGGCACACTCGTTTGCCAAGGTGAGGTTCATCTTATCCTTGCCGATGGCGCTAAACTGGGTGCAGCAGCAGGAGATTATAATCCCGGTATAGAAGTGTCCGATGAGGGTAATTCGCTTACCATCTATGGTCAAACTAAACAGACCGGAATACTGAATGCCAACGGAGGAAGGGCAGCTGCCGGTATTGGCGGAAGGTGCTATCGAGACGGTTCCAATATCACCATCAATGGCGGTGTGATTACTGCAAAAGGTGGCGGAGGTGATATGTTTGAAGATACTGAAGCCGGAGCCGGAATAGGAGCCGGCGGAGAAGGAAAGGGATTCAATATAACCATCAACAGAGGTAAGGTATATGCCAGCAGCAAAAGTTCAGGCGGCACCACTCCCGCAAAGGGTATCGGCAGTGGTTATGACGGACCCTCACCTGAAAATATCATTATCGGTGGGGGAAATAGTGTTTGGGGAGGACCTGATAAGAATTCGGCAACAAAGATTAAAAATGTTTCTACACAGGAAGATTTTGCAAAAGATTTGGGGTATGTGTATGTTGAAATCACCTCTTTCCCTACAGTTGGCGAGCAGTTCTCTGATGCCCAATCCGAACTAACATACGAAACAATCAGTATGGGCACTGATACCGCTACGGTTAAGGTTGTTGCAAAAGATACATATACCAACACATATTATGTTATCCCCAGTGTGGTTCTGTATAATAGAATACCTTGTGTCATTACTCAAATTGAAGAAAATGCTTTTAGTTCAGCCACAGGGTTGACAAATATTACCGTATTACCGATAACACCTCCCACTTTAGGAGCTAACGCCTTTGGTGATGCCAAATTGGAAGTCATTAGGGTATCAAGAACAACCGGTGAAGCCTATAAATCAGCCGAAGGATGGAGTCAATATGCGGATATCATTGACGATAGATTGCATTATATGGATGGCGATTGGAATATTCAATATGTTACCAATGATATTACCATATTGCAAACTGCTGTAGAAAGGAAGACTTTAACGGCCGGTTGGTATATTGTACATGGCGAGGTCTTCTTCTACAACGGTATTGCTTGCTCGGGCGATGTTCACCTTATCCTTGCGGATGGGGCTAAACTAACAGCAACAGGAGCAAATAATCAAGCCGGTATCGAAGTATCCGGCGAGGGCAATTCGCTCACCATCTATGGTCAAGCCAATCAGGCTGGTCAACTGATTGTCACCGGCGGACATTCTTCTGCCGGTATAGGCGGTAATCACTACCAATCAGGATCCAATATCGCCATCTATGGTGGCAACTCTAACCTCACAGGAGGGGAATATAATGGCCACATATATTCGGCTATTGGAAGCGGATCAGATTGTGATGTTCTCACAACGAATGTTTCTGTGGCTACTAATTTGCTGGTTAAGGTAGGTAATAGTACTCCCCCTTCAAAAGTTATTTCGCATACTACCACAGACAACATCGCCGGAGCTTTTGCCGGTCTGTCCTATGCAACGATAGTGCCCATCCAGCCTATCTCTTATATAGATGCAGAAGGCAAAGAACAAACATGTGCCAATTACGTCGTTGTAGGAAATGGCTCAGAACCGGTTACTTGGGAAGCAGGTTGGTACGCGATAACAGGTGTGGATGTGACTCTGTCCCAAGGCGCAATATGCAATGGTGATGTTCACCTTATCCTTGCGGATGGGGCTAAACTGACAGCAACAGGAGCAAATAATCAAGCCGGTATTCAGGTTTCCGGCGAGGGTAATTCGCTTACCATCTATGGTCAAAAGAATTATACGGGCAAACTAACTGCTACAGGAGGAGAAACAGCAGACGGTATAGGTGGCAATAGCGAAAATCCGGCTTCTAACATCGTTGTGGCAGAGGGCTTTAATGTCAAGGCAGATAGTTATAACCCACCTGCAAGTTCAATTGAGCATACCTCCACAACCAATATAGCTAATGCTTTGTCCGGCAAACAATATGCCGTAATCGAAGCGCAAACACCTGTTCCGTATATAGATGCAGATGGCAACGAACAGAATTGTGGGGTATATGCTATAGTTACCTCATCGGACGCAATAGTCACATGGCATGAAGGATGGTATGTGGTGCAGGGAGTTGTGAATCTATCACAAGGTGCTGTATGTAAGGGGAATGTACACCTTATCCTTGCCGACGAAGCGCAACTCACGATAACAGGAAGAGTTACCGACCCGGGTATATTCGTCTTCGGTGAGGACAATTCTATCACCATCTATGGTCAAAAGAACTATACCGGCAAACTAACTGCCACCGGAGGAGCAGGAACAGATGGTATTGGTGGAAAAATTGGAATTCCTGCTTCTAATATCTTTGTGGCAGAGGGCTTTAATGTTATGGCAGATAGTTACACCCCGCCCACAAGTTTAATTGAACATACCTCCACAACCAATATAGCTAATGCTTTGTCCGGCAAACAATATGCCGTAATCGAAACGCAAACACCTGTTCCGTATATAGATGCAGAGGGCAACGAACAGAATTGTCCTGCATATACGATAGTTACCTCGTCGGACGCACCGGTTACATGGCATGAAGGATGGTATGTAGTGCCGGCAGGCTCAGACATTAACATTCGATCTGGCATTATATGTGAGGGGAATATACATCTTATCCTTGCCGACGAAGCGCAACTCACGATAACGCAAGCTATCATGTTTGGTTCGGGTATATTTGTTTCCGGCGAAGGTAATTCGCTTACCATCTATGGTCAAAAGAATTATACGGGCAAACTAACTGCTACAGGAGGAGAATTAGGAGATGCTATCGGTGGCAATAGTGAAAAGCCTGCTTCTAATATCTTTGTGGCAGAGGGCTTTAATGTTATGGCAGATAGTTACACCCCGCCCACAAGTTTAATTGAACATACCTCCACAACCGACATTTCGAGCGCTTTGTCTGGCAAACAATATGCCGTAATAGCGACGCAAACTCCTATTCCGTATATAGACGCAGACGGCAACGAACAGAACTGTACGCTATATGCCACAGTTGCGGGATCGGAAGAATTGGTTACATGGCATGAAGGATGGTATGTGGTGCCGGCAGATTCTGCAATCTCTATTCCACAAGGAATTGTATGTGAAGGGAATGTACATCTTATCCTTTCCGATAATTCCCAACTATGGGCAATCGGATTAGACAATCAAGCCGGTATTCAAGTTGCAGGAGAGGGTAATTCGCTTACCATCTATGGTCAAAAGAACTATACCGGCAAACTAACTGCCGTAGGTGGAAATAATGCTGTCGGTATAGGTGGCAATAGTGAAAAGCCTGCTTCTAATATCTTTGTGACAGAGGGCTTAACCATCAAAGCCGGAGATGGTAAATCTGTGAGTGGTATAATAGAGCACTCCCTAACAACCGACATTGCAGACAAATTAGCAGATAAAAAAGTTGTGCAAATTGTAAAAACATACACTACATCGTACATTGATGTTGATGGTAAAGAACAAACACAAAATACCATATCGTTAGTCAACTCTGCTTATGAAAGTGTTATGTATGCCGGTTGGTATGTGGCAACGGACACAATAGCTCTTCCTGGAGGAACCACCTGTATGGGCGAGGTTCATCTTATCCTTGCCGATGGAACTAAAGTGTCATCAAGAGGAGGTGATGAAAAAGCAGGTGTCCGCGTATCGGGCGAAGGTAATTCGCTTACCATCTATGGCCAAACTGCCCAAACAGGCAAACTCGAAGCCTACGCTGGAATGATGGCTGCCGGTATAGGTGGCGGTAATGGAGAGCCCGGCTCAAATATCACCATCAATGGCGGTGTGATTTATGCCGAAGGCGGAGCAGAGAAGGTAGGTTGGTCTGAAACAGGTCGCGGTGCCGGTATAGGTGGCGGATGTGGAGGTGACGGAAGCCATATAACCATCAATCGCGGTTCGGTTAAGGCTTGTAGTGTAGCAGACAATCATGGTGCGCCCATTGGAGGCGGATATGGAGCATCTGGCTCAAATGTCTTTATATCAGGATATTGCTCGGTTTTGGTGAGCGATGATTTATATCCGAGAAATGCAGTTACACACACTTCAACAACCGACTTGGCAAGCATACTGGCTGGAAGCCAAAGCGTATCCGCAAACTACCTGCAAAACATACCTTATATAGACGAAAACGGCGAAGAAAAAACGTGCAGTGATTTTTCTATGTTAGCTTCGTTAGATGGGCCTAATGTATTAAATGCAGGATGGTACTTAGCAGAAGGAACGGTTACCCTCCCACAAGGGGCTGAATGCAATGGTGATGTACATATTGTCCTGTTAAATAATGGTATCGTCACAGCCACCGGAGCGGAAGAACATGCTGCTATTCGCGTATCGGGAGAGGGCAACTCGCTCACTATCTATGGCCAAAAAGAGCAGTTGGGAAAACTCACTGTAAATGGTGGTAAACATGCTGCCGGTATAGGTGGTTCAAACGGAGAAAATGGTTCGTATATCACCATCAATGGTGGTATTATCACCACTACAGGTGGGGATTGCGGTGCCGCTATAGGTGGAGGATGTGAAGGTGCAGGTTCTCATATCACCATCAATGGCGGTACAATAACCGCTGTGGGCGGATATGGTCAACTGGGCGGTTGGTTTGGTGGTGCCGGTATAGGTGGTGGACTACACGGAGCCGGTTCTGAAATTATCATCAAAGGAGGTACGGTTACTGCCACAGGAGGAATGTCTGCCTCCGGCATCGGTGGAGCACACAAGGGAGCAGGTTCCAATATCACCATCGACGGAGGTATGGTTACTGCCACAGGAGGAGAAAGTGCTGTTGCAATAGGAGCAGGCGCTAGTGCAGACTGCTCAGGCGTTTATATTAACGGAGGTACCGTCACACTATGTGGTGGTGAGGACGCAGGCTGTATAGGAGCTACACGGACGAACACCAGTTCTCAGGTCTTTGTGTCTGAAGATTGCGCTCTCCTTGCAGACCAAGTCAATCCGCCTACCAAGACGATTTACCATAGAACGGAAGACGATCTGGCTGACATCTTGCGTCAAAATCAATTCGCAAAAATCTATAAACGCGACCCTATCGCATATATTGATATCGACGGCACAGAGAAAGAAACACGTTTCTATAGCATATTGGAATCCGCAGACACACTCGTCACAATAGATACTGTAACCACCATAACTCCATGGTTTGTGGTAACCGATACAGTCACCTTCTCTAAAGGAGCTGTATGTAAGGGTGCTGTTCGCCTCCTTCTGACCGATAGCGCACAACTCACATCACATATCCGTGTCGTCGGTAATGATAACTCACTCTCTATCTATGGTCAGAAAAACCAAACAGGTCTTCTCATCGCTAACGGCGGAACAGGAGAAGCCGGAATAGGTGGAACTTCCTCCGAAAATGGTTCGTATATCACCATCAATGGCGGTACCATCAACGCCACAGGTGGAGCGAATGGCGCAGGTATAGGTGGAGGAGATATGACCATAGGTTCGTATATCACCATCAATAACGGCATAGTAACCGCAGTAGGAGGAGATAAAGCTGCCGGCATAGGTGGTGGATACAGTGCCACAGGTGCTCATATCACCATCAATGGCGGTACCATCAACGCCACAGGTGGAGCAGGCGCTGCCGGTATAGGTGGCAGCCAAACAGGAAACGGTATGGACATTACCATCATCGGAGGCACTATTACCGCCACTGGTGGAGATAATGCGTCTGGTATAGGTGGCGGCAAATCGGGCGTGGGATCGGATATCTATGTAGAAGATATTTGTCTCGTCTTAGCCGATACCGTCAATCCTCCTAAAACAGAAATCAAACATAGTTTCACGGAAGATATCGCACCACAATTGGCTGCTAAACAATATGTTATAATCAAAAAGGACCAAGTTATTACTGACATAGATAGGATATGGGAAATAGGCGATAAACAACCAATAGACTACTTTAAGGTAATTATCAACGGACAACTCTTCATCCGTAAGAACGGAAAGACGTACAATGCTTTAGGGGTGGAGCGTTGATAATTGAGTACTAAGTACTAAAAAAAATAACTACTCCCTATCCTAAGTAAGAATCGTAAGCGCTTAGATACTCGCAAAAAGTCCCGTTCACGATGGTGAGCGGGGCTTTTTTTTGTTCTTGATTTTCTTCCTTTCGGCTACTTGGCTACCCTCACCTTCCTGATGGACTTTAGCGAAGAAACAACATCACCATTGATTCTGCACCCCCAAAAGCGATGCCTTCTCAATTCCTAAAATACAGGTCTTTTTTTGTCCGCAAGCATCCAACAACCCCGTGTTTTTGCAATTTTAGATAGAAAACTATCATTTTTTTGCATTTTTTTGTAAAAATATTTGGTCATGTCAAAAAAAAGCAGTACCTTTGCACCGCTTTTCAGCCGAGTAGCCCCCTGATTGGGGCAACGGGGCGGAGGAAACCGCCACTATAGCTCAGTGGTAGAGCAGCGGTTTTGTAAACCGCCGGTCGTTGGTTCAAATCCGACTAGTGGCTCAAAGTGATCTAACAAAATGGGGGTGTGTTCCAGAGTGGCCAAATGGGGCAGACTGTAAATCTGCTGGCTATGCCTTCGGTGGTTCGAATCCATCCGCACCCACAAACATTAATCTGCGGAAGTCTTCAGCAAGACGGGTAAGAGCTTGCTCTTGCAACTCGGCGCAGTGAAGACTTGCGCAAAATTTTTGTCTATAGCAAGAATTTTGCGGAAATAGCTCAGTCGATAGAGCACTAGCCTTCCAAGCTGGGGGTCGCGGGTTTGAGTCCCGTTTTCCGCTCTCTTTTGCTGCTTTAGCTCAGTGGTAGAGCGCATCCTTGGTAAGGATGAGGTCCCGAGTTCAACTCTCGGAAGCAGCTCACAAGTTGGACAATATAATAAGGTACGCGCGAGGGGTATTATGCCCTGAATGCGCTTGAACTTATAGAAAAAACTACAACTAACAATTTATTGTTATTAACGTTAATAAAATTCTAGAATTATGGCAAAAGAGAAATTTGACCGTTCGAAACCACACGTTAACATCGGTACCATTGGTCACGTTGACCACGGAAAAACTACTTTGACCGCTGCTATTACTACCGTTTTGGCTAAGAAGGGTCTGTCTGAGTTGCGTTCCTTCGATTCTATCGATAACGCACCTGAAGAGAAAGAGCGTGGTATTACAATTAACACCTCTCACGTTGAGTATCAAACCGCTACCCGTCACTACGCACACGTAGACTGCCCGGGCCACGCTGACTATGTAAAGAACATGGTAACTGGTGCCGCTCAGATGGATGGTGCTATCATCGTTGTTGCTGCTACTGATGGTCCTATGCCTCAGACTCGTGAGCACATCTTGTTGGCTCGCCAAGTGAACGTTCCTCGCCTGGTTGTATTTATGAATAAATGCGACATGGTTGATGACGCTGAGATGCTTGACCTCGTTGAAATGGAAATGCGTGAACTGTTGAGTTTCTATGAGTTCGATGGTGACAATACGCCTGTTATCCGCGGTTCTGCCCTTGGTGCACTGAATGGTGTTGCTGAATGGGAAGATAAGGTTATGGAGTTGATGGACGCTGTTGACAGCTGGATCCAACTGCCTACACGTGCCGTTGATAAACCTTTCTTGATGCCTGTTGAGGACGTCTTCTCTATTACTGGTCGTGGTACTGTTGCTACCGGTCGTATTGAAACCGGTATCATCAAAGTCGGTGACGAGGTTGAGTTGAACGGTCTTGGCTGCGAAGGTAAGAAATCTGTTGTTACCGGTGTTGAGATGTTCCGCAAATTGCTGGACGAAGGTGAAGCTGGTGATAACGTAGGTTTGCTGCTCCGTGGTATTGATAAAGACGAGGTTAAACGTGGTATGGTTATCGCTAAACCAGGTTCTGTTAAACCTCACGAGGAGTTCAAGGCTTCTGTTTATATCCTGAAGAAGGAAGAGGGTGGCCGTCATACTCCATTCCACAACAAATATCGTCCTCAATTCTACATCCGTACTATGGACGTTACCGGTGAGATCACTCTGCCGGAAGGAACTGAGATGGTAATGCCTGGCGATAACTTGGAAATCACTGTTAAGCTCATCTATCCTGTAGCTTGCTCTGAAGGTCTGCGTTTGGCTATCCGTGAAGGTGGTCGTACCGTTGGTTCTGGCCAAATCACGAAGATTCTTGACTAATATCTGTTAAGATAATCATACGGAAGTCTTGCGCTAGCCGAGTGAGAGCTCGCTCTTGCAACTCGGCAACGCCAAGACTCACGGAAAAAGTTTCGGAATTATTCCGAACTTTTTACGGAAGTCCTCCAATGGTAGGAGAGCGGTCTCCAAAACCGTTAATGTGGGTTCGATTCCTGCCTTCCGTGCAAGATCCGGTTGCCCGGACAAAATGTTACAACATAGCTTCCAAATGACGTCGATGACGCCTTAGTTCATTGTGATTAAGGACGATCTCGGGGCCAATTTGGTTGCGCGTGTAAACAATAAAAACGCATACTAAAATCTACTTATATGAAACTCGTAGAAAACATTAAAGAATCGTACATTGAATTAGTACACAAAGTAAGTTGGCCAACACGTAAAGAGTTAGGTCAAAGCGCAGTGGTGGTGTTGATTGCTTCCCTCATACTGGCACTGATTGTGTGGCTGATGGACTGGTGTTTCGAATCGATTATGACGTTTGTTTACGGCTTATTCTAAATTATCTACACAATGATTGAGAATAATCTTAAATGGTACGTGCTACGCGCAATAAGCGGTAAGGAGAATAAGGTAAAGGAGTATATCGAGAGTGCCTTAGTTACTTCGTCCCTTTTCCGCGAGTATGTGTCGCAGGTGCTGATCCCTACCGAGAAGGTTGTGGTCCTCAAAAATGGTAAACGTTCCGTTAAAGAACGTAATCTATTACCAGGCTATGTATTGGTTGAGTGTAACTTAACCGATGAGTGTTATCCATTATTGCGTAATATTCCGAATGTGTTAGGTTTCTTGTCTGAAAGCAAGAGTAATACCAAGCCTGCACCCGTTCCTCAATCCGAAATCAATAAGATTGTGGGTGACGTGGATGTAACGGAAGAAGA
This sequence comes from Candidatus Colicola equi, assembly GCA_018066175.1. Taxonomy (GTDB): domain Bacteria; phylum Bacteroidota; class Bacteroidia; order Bacteroidales; family Paludibacteraceae; genus Colicola; species Colicola equi. The sequence continues at coordinate 9,736 of JAGHRV010000070.1, forward strand.
ACTGATGATGGACGAAACCTACATGGTAGGTGAGAAGATTAAGGTTACCGATGGACCTTTCAATGGCTTCAATGGTGTAATCAGCGAAGTCTTGCAAGACAAACACAAACTGAAAGTGGTGGTTACTATCTTTGATCGTCAAACACCGCTTGAGTTAGGGTTCAATCAAGTAGAAAAAGAGTAGAAGGCAATGTTACGGGCCGCTTGACTACTCGATAGTTTATTATTAACCGCGAGAGTTACTTCGTAACGTAAGTATCGCAAAACTATTAAAACAACAAAACTATGGCAAAAGAAATTGCTGGTTTTATTAAACTCCAAATCAAGGGTGGCGCTGCCAATCCTGCACCTCCAGTAGGACCTGCTCTGGGTTCAAAGGGTGTGAACATCATGGAGTTTTGTAAACAGTTCAACGCCAGAACGCAAGAAAAGGCAGGCAAGGTTCTGCCAGTTATCATTACTGTTTATGTAGACAAAACATTTGACTTCATCGTCAAAACTCCTCCTGTTGCTGTGCAACTGATTGAGGCTGCTAAGATTAAAGGTGGTTCTTCTGAACCTAACCGTAAGAAAGTAGCTAATATTACGGAAGAGCAATGCCGTCAAATCGCCACCGATAAGATGGTTGACTTGAACTGCTTCACCGTAGAGAGCGCTATGGCAATGGTCAAAGGTACAGCTCGCAGTATGGGTATTACCGTTAAATAATTAATCTTCACACAACTATGGCAAAATTGACAAAAAATCAAAAGCTGGCTGCTGAGAAGATTGAAGCAGGTAAGCTGTACACTGTAGCTGAAGCAGCTGCATTGGTAAAAGAAATTACAACCACCAAGTTTGATGCAAGCGTAGATGTAGACGTTCGTTTGGGCGTTGACCCTCGTAAGGCTAACCAAATGGTTCGTGGCGTCGTTAGTCTTCCAAACGGCACCGGTAAAGTAACTCGCGTTCTCGCGCTCGTTGGTCCTGATCAGGAAGCTGCCGTTAAGGAAGCTGGTGCTGATTTCGTAGGATTGGACGAATATGTAGAAAAAATCAAAGGCGGTTGGACCGACTTCGACGTTATGATCACTCAACCCCAATACATGGGTAAGATTGGTGCTCTGGGTCGCGTGCTGGGTCCCCGTGGCTTGATGCCTAACCCCAAATCCGGTACAGTAACCATGGACGTTGCTAAGGCCGTTAAGGAAGTTAAGCAAGGTAAGATTGATTTCAAGGTGGACAAATTTGGTATTGTTCATACTTCAATCGGTAAAGTAAGCTTCACCGCAGAGGCTATCGCTCAAAACGCAACTGAATTCGTTCAAACGCTGATTAAGCTGAAGCCCGCTGTTTCCAAAGGTACCTATATCAAGAGTATCTATTTGAGCAGCACGATGAGCGCAGGTATTAAGGTTGACACCAAATCTTTTGAGTAATTTGAAAGGAGAAAACAAGTATGAGAAAAGAAGATAAGACCGCTCTTATTCAAGAGCTGCAAGACCAAATCGGTTCGTACTCGCACTTCTACCTGACCAACATTGAAGGCCTTAACGCTGAGAAAACCAGCGCTTTGCGTCGCGCCTGCTTTAAGGCAGACATCAAGTTGGTGATGGCTAAGAACACCCTCCTTCAAAAGGCTCTGGAGGCTAAAGGTATTGACGCATCTCTGTTTGCTGCACTCAAGGGCAATACTGCTCTAATGCTTTGCAACACAGGTAATGCTCCTGCTAAGCTGATTAAAGAGCTCCTTAAGAAGGAGAAGAACAATAAGGACGCTAAACCACAACTCAAGGCTGCTTATGTAGAAGAAACAATCTATATGGGTGCTGAGAACCTGGATATGTTGTCCGCTATCAAATCCAAGAACGAACTTATCGCCGACGTTATTGCTCTGTTGCAATCGCCTGCTAAGAACGTTATCTCCGCTCTGCAAAGTGGCGGAACTACCATCCATGGTGTCCTCAAGACGCTGGGTGAAAAAGCTGAATAAATCAGCATAATCCGGATAACCCGGAAAAATTAACAACTAAAAAAATAACCATTTAAAATTATACAATTATGGCAGACGTAAAAGCTATTGCTGAACAATTGGTAAACCTTACTGTTAAGGAAGTTAATGAACTCGCTCAAGTATTGAAAGAGGAGTATGGTATTGAACCCGCCGCTGCAGCTGTTGCAGTTGCTGCTGGACCTGCTGCTGCCGGTGAGGCTGCTGCCGCTGAGGAGAAGACATCTTTCGATGTAGTTCTGAAAGAAGCTGGTGCACAAAAACTCCAAGTCGTTAAGGCTGTTAAGGAGCAAACCGGTCTTGGTCTGAAAGAGGCTAAGGATATCGTTGACGCAGCTCCTGCTACCGTAAAAGAAGGTCTTGACAAAGCCGCTGCTGAGGCTCTCAAGAAAGCCCTCGAAGAGGTAGGCGCAGTTGTAGAACTGAAGTAATCCTAACAGGTAAGTTACCTGTTTCAGGTTTAGATCCCGACTAAAATCGGGGTCTAAACCTTTTTCTCTGAAAAGAGGCCAAATCTTAAATATGTTAAAAATTTGGTAAAAATAGTGCTTTTAATCTTAAAACACGTTAATAAACATGGCTACAAACCAACAAAATCAAAGAGTCAACTTCTCGGCAATGCAGAAGCAATTCCCGTACCCTGACTTTTTGGATATTCAATTAAAGTCTTTCCGTGATTTCGTGCAAATGGAATCGACACCTGAGCAGCGCAAGAAAGAGGGCCTGTTCCGTGTGTTCTCGGAAAACTTCCCCATTGCTGATACACGCAATAACTTTATTCTGGAGTTCTTGGACTACCAAGTTGATCACCCCAGATACTCGATTGAGGAATGCTTACAACGCGGCTTAACCTATGCCGTTCCGTTGAAAGCTAAACTCAAACTTTATTGTACCGATCCTGATCATGAGGATTTTGATACTGTCATTCAGGACGTCTTTCTCGGTACTATCCCCTACATGACTCCCAAGGGTACCTTTGTTATCAATGGTGCTGAGCGCGTCATCGTAAGCCAATTGCACCGTTCACCGGGTGTGTTCTTTGATACATCGATGCACTCCAACGGTACTAAACTGTACAGCGCTCGTATTATCCCATTCCGTGGCTCATGGATTGAGTTCGCTACGGATATTAATAAAGTCATGTATGCTTACATTGACCGTAAGAAAAAACTCCCTGTAACCACTTTGCTTCGCGCAATCGGTTTTGAGAGTGATAAAGATATTTTGGATTGCTTTGACTTGGCTGAAGAGGTAAAAGCTACCAAAGAAAACTTAGCTAACATGGCTGGTCGTACATTGGCCGGTAATGTGATGAAGAGCTGGTCTGAAGACTTCGTTGATGAGGACACCGGTGAGGTTGTTTCCATTGAACGTAACGAAATCATCATGGAGCGCGAGAGTGTGCTGACCGAAGAGATGATTCAAACCATCCTGGATGCTGGTGTTAAGACCATTCTCGTGCATAAAGATGAGGCTCGTGAAGCTGATTACTCCATTATCTTCAATACGTTGCAGAAAGACCCGTCTCACTCTGAGAAGGAGGCTGTGCTGTATATCTATCGTCAACTGCGTAACGCCGAACCCGCTGATGACCAAACGGCTCGCGAGGTTATTCAAAACCTCTTCTTTAGTGAGAAACGTTACGACTTGGGCGAGGTTGGACGTTATCGTATCAACCGTAAGCTTAAGATGAATATCCCGGACGATACGCGCGTATTGACTAAAGAGGATATGATTGAGATTATCAAGTATTTGGTATCGCTCATTAACTCCAATGCTGAGGTGGATGATATTGACCACTTGAGTAACCGTCGTGTTCGCACCGTTGGTGAACAGCTCTTTAACCAATTCGGCATCGGTTTGGCTCGTATGAGTCGCACCATTCGCGAGCGTATGAACGTGCGTGATAATGAGGTATTTACTCCCACCGACTTGATTAATGCTAAGGCTATCAGCAGCGTTATCAATAGTTATTTCGGAACCAATGCGCTGAGTCAGTTTATGGATCAGCAGAACCCCTTGGCTGAGATTACGCACAAGCGTCGTATGTCTGCCTTAGGTCCTGGTGGCTTGAGCCGTGATCGTGCCGGTTTCGAGGTACGTGACGTACACTATACCCACTATGGTCGTCTCTGCCCAATTGAGACTCCTGAAGGACCGAACATCGGTCTGATCTCCAGTTTGTGTATCTATGCTAAAATCAACGATCTTGGTTTCATCGAGACTCCGTATCGTAAAGCTGAGAACGGCGTGGTTGATTTGGATAACGACCATGTTATGTATTTGACGGCTGAGGACGAAGAACCGATGACGGTGGCACAAGGTAACGCTCCGTTGGATGAAAACGGTCAGTTCGTTCGCAATAAGGTTAAATCACGTTTTGGTGCTGATTTCCCCGTTGTCGCTCCTAATGAGGTCAACGCGATGGACGTAGCTCCTTGCCAGATTGCTTCTATTGCTGCTGCTTTGATTCCTTTCTTGGAGCATGACGATGCTCACCGTGCTTTGATGGGATCTAACATGATGCGTCAGGGTGTACCATTGTTGCGCCCCGAAGCTCCTATCGTTGGAACCGGTATTGAAGGTCAACTGATTCGTGATAGCCGCACCCAAATTGTAGCCGAGGGTGCCGGTATGGTTACGTATGTTGATGCTGATGCCATCCATATCATGTATGACCGTGATGAAGAGCAGGAGTTCATATCCTTTGATTCAGCAGAAAAAATCTATAAATTGCCTAAGTTCCAACGCACTAACCAAGATACAACCATGGACCTCCGTCCTATCGTTCGTAAAGGTGACCGCGTTGAGGCCGGACAGATATTAACCGAAGGTTATGCTACCGAAAACGGTGAGTTGGCCTTGGGTAAGAACCTCAAAGTAGCGTATATTCCTTGGAAGGGTTACAACTATGAGGATGCTATTGTACTGAGCGAGCGCATCGTTCGTGAAGACATGTTTACATCCGTTCACGTTGTAGAGAACCTATTGGAGGTACGTGAAACGAAACGTGGAATGGAAGAGTTCACCGCTGATATACCTAATGTCAGCGAGGAAGCTACCAAGGACTTGGATGAGAACGGTTTGGTTCGCATCGGTGCCCACATCATGCCGGGTGATATCATGGTAGGTAAGATTACTCCTAAGGGAGAGTCTGATCCTTCGCCCGAAGAGAAGCTGCTCAAGGCTATCTTCGGTGACAAAGCCGGTGATGTTAAGGATGCTTCCCTCAAAGCCACTCCGTCGTTGGATGGTGTAGTTATCGACCGCAAGCTCTATACGCGTGCTATTAAGGATCGCGAGCAGAAGAAGGCCGATAAACTCGTCATCATGGAAATGGATGAGAAATACAAGGTTGCCGCTGAGAACTTGCGTCAATTACTGATTGACAAACTGTCCGGATTATTGAAGGGCCGCAAGAGTCAAGGCGTTTATGACCTGATTGGTACCGAAGTGATTGCTAAGGACCAAACGTTCACCAAAGAGCGTCTGGGACAAGTAGATTATGCTACGGTTCTATTAGAAGGTTGGACCACCGATGCACATAAGAACGACCTCGTTCAACAGTGCGTGGTGAACTACCTGAGCAAGCTAAAAGACTTAGATGCACAACTCAAACGTGATAAGTTCAACCTCACCATCGGTGATGAACTGCCTAACGGCATCATCCAAATGGCTAAGGTGTACTTGGCTAAACGTCGTAAGATTCGCGTTGGTGATAAGCTGGCCGGTCGTCACGGTAACAAGGGTATTGTATCTAAGATCGTGCGCGTAGAGGATATGCCGTTCTTGGCAGATGGTACTCCGGTGGATATCGTTCTGAACCCAATGGGTGTGCCTTCTCGTATGAACATTGGTCAGATCTTCGAGGCTGTATTAGGTTGGGCCGGACAAGAGTTAGGTGTTAAGTTTGCTACGCCTATCTTTGATGGCTGTACGTTAAGTCAGTTGGATGAATGGACCGACAAGGCAGGTCTGCCTCGCGCCGGTAAGACCCAGCTCTATAATGGTGAAACGGGTGAACCATTCGATCAGATGGCTACCGTAGGTGTTACTTACTTCATGAAGTTAGGACACATGGTAGATGATAAGATGCACGCACGTTCAATTGGTCCTTACAGTTTGATTACGCAACAACCTCTGGGCGGTAAAGCTCAGTTCGGTGGTCAGCGTTTCGGTGAGATGGAGGTTTGGGCTCTCGAAGCTCACGGCGCCGCTCATACACTGCAAGAGATATTGACCGTTAAGTCTGATGATGTAACAGGTCGTGCGCGTACATACGAGGCTATCGTCAAGGGCGAACCGATGCCTGTACCGGGACTCCCAGAATCGCTTAACGTATTAATTCACGAGTTGCAAGGCCTTGCCCTGTCTATTACAATGGAATAAATCTACGACACTATGGCTTACAATAAACAAGATAATAATACTAAGAAAACAGGTTTCACTAAGATCTCCATTGGTCTCGCTTCGCCGGACCAAATCTTAGCACAATCGTGCGGAGAGGTACTCAAACCTGAAACAATTAACTACCGTACCTATAAACCCGAACCCAATGGTTTGTTCTGCGAGCGTATCTTTGGTCCTACCAAGGACTACGAGTGCTACTGCGGTAAGTACAAACGTATCCGTTATAAAGGTGTTGTTTGTGAACACTGCGGCGTAGAAGTAACCGAGAAGAAAGTTCGTCGTGAGCGCATGGGTCACATCCGTCTGGTTGTGCCGGTTGCTCATATATGGTACTTGCGTTCTCTGCCCAGCAAGATGGCTGCTCTGTTAGGTATTCCTACCAAGAAATTGGATAGCGTTATCTATTACGAGAAATACCTCGTGCTCCAAGCCGGTGTATTAGCCGGACAGATGATTGGTGACGAAGAAGTGGCCGATCGTATGTTGTTGGAGGAGGAAGATTATGAAGAGTTAATCAGCCGTCTGCCCGAAGGCAACCAAGAACTGGAGGATTCCGATCCTAAGAAGTTCATTGCAAAGATGGGTGCTGAGGCTATCTATGATTTGCTGGTTAAGATTGACTTGGACGAACTGAGCTATGCTCTGCGTGCTGAGGCTGACCAGAATGCCGGTCAACAGAAGAAGCAAGAGGCTCTTAAGCGTCTGCAAGTAGTGGAGGCTTTCCGTGCCTCTAAAGGCAAGAACCGTCCCGAATGGATGATTCTGCAAATAGTGCCTGTTACACCTCCTGAACTGCGTCCGTTGGTTCCGCTGGATGGTGGCCGTTTCGCTACGTCTGACCTCAATGACCTCTACCGCCGCGTTATCATTCGTAATAACCGTCTGAAACGTTTGGTAGAAATCAAGGCTCCGGATGTTATTCTGCGTAACGAGAAACGTATGTTGCAAGAGGCTGTGGATAGTCTGTTCGATAATAGTCGTAAGACCACCGCTATCAAGTCTGAAGCTAACCGTCCATTGAAGTCCCTGAGCGACTCGCTGAAGGGTAAACAAGGACGTTTCCGTCAGAACTTATTAGGTAAACGTGTGGACTATTCCGCTCGTTCGGTTATCGTAGTTGGTCCTGAACTGAAGATGCACGAGTGCGGTCTGCCTAAAGAAATGGCTGCCGAACTATATAAACCGTTCATTATCCGTAAGCTTATTGAGCGCGGATTGGTAAAGACGGTTAAGTCTGCCAAGAAGATCATCGATCGTCGCGATGCTGTAATCTGGGAAATCCTGGAGCATGTGATGGAAGGACATCCTGTTCTGCTCAACCGTGCACCGACCCTCCACCGTCATGGTATATTGGCTTTCCAACCTCGTATGATTGAGGGTAAGGCTATTCAGTTGCATCCACTGGCTTGTGCCGGATTTAACGCCGACTTCGATGGTGACCAGATGGCCGTTCACTTGCCTTTGAGCAACGAGGCTATCCTCGAAGCTCAACTGCTCATGTTGGGTTCGCATAACATCCTTGACCCTGCTAACGGTAATCCTATTACTGTTCCTTCTCAGGACATGATCTTGGGTCTGTACTACATCACCAAGCCGCGTAAGGGCGTGAAGGGTGAAGGACTGACTTTCTATAGTCCTGAAGAGGCTACTATCGCTCTGAACGAGGGTAGAGTGGATGTGCACGCTATCATCAAAGTGCGTATCAATGGCGAGATGATTGAGACTACTCCCGGTCGTGTTATGGTGAATGAATTCGTGCCCGAAGAAGTAGGTTATCAGAATGCTACCTTGAAGAAAGGTGAGGTGAAGAAGATCATCGCCAAGGTCATCAAGACCTGTGGTGTGGCTCGTACCGCTCAGTTCCTGGACGATATCAAGAACCTCGGTTACCGCAAGGCCTTCGAAGGTGGATTGAGTTTCAACCTCAACGATATACTCGTGCCCGAAGAGAAAACCGAACTCGTTAAGAAAGGTAATGCCGAGGTAGATAACTTTGAGCAACTGTACCAATTCGGTGAGATCAACGATGACGAGCGTTATAACAACGTTGTTAATACATGGAATAAGATAGACGCCGAGATGACCGACATCCTGATGAAACACATGGCTGAGGCCGACCAAGGTTTCAACTCTGTTTACATGATGATGGACTCTGGTGCTCGTGGTAATAAACAGCAGATTAAACAGTTGGCAGGTATCCGTGGTATTATGGGTAAACCTCAGAAAGCGGGAACGACCGACACGCGTACATCTATTGAGAACCCGATTCTGTCTAACTTCAAGGAAGGTATGTCGGTGTTGGAGTACTTCATTGGTACCCACGGTGCCCGTAAGGGTTTGGCAGATACGGCCTTGAAGACTGCCGATGCCGGTTACCTGACTCGTCGTCTGGTGGATGTATCTCACGATGTCATTATTACCGAAGAGGACTGCGGTACGTTGCGTGGTTTAACCGCTCGTGCTATCAAGCAAAACGATAACGTTGTAGCTACTCTTACTCAACGTATCTTAGGACGTGTGTCTGTACATGATATCCATGATGAGAATGGTAACCTGATTGTAGCAGCGGGTGAAGAGATTCGTGAACCGCATTGCGAGGCTATCGAGGCTGCCGGCATCGAGGAAGTGGAGATTCGTTCCGTCCTTACTTGCGAAAGCAAACATGGTGTCTGCGCTAAGTGTTACGGACGTAACCTGGCTACCCGTCAGATGGTTCAGAAAGGTGAGGCTGTCGGCGTAATCGCTGCTCAGGCCATCGGTGAACCGGGTACCCAGTTGACTCTGCGTACTTTCCACTCCGGAGGTTTGGCAGGTAATGCTGCTACTCAAAACACCTATGCTACCACTCGTGACGGACGCATCGAGATTGATGAGTTGCGTACTATCAAGACGGACGAAGGCGATACCATCGTAGTTAGCCGTCTCAATGAGATGCGACTGGTTGATTCTGCTACCGGCGTGGTACTCACTACGTTCAATATTCCTTATGCAAGTAAACTGTTCATCACTCCCGGAGAGGAGTATCCCAAAGGAACGGTTGTTTGCGAATGGGATCCCTATAAGGCTGTGCTCGTTCTCGAACAAGCCGGTACATTGCGCTATAGCGATGTAATCGAAGGCATCACCTGCAAGACCTCTGTCGATGAGCAGACCGGTAAGAAGGAAGTTCAGATTACCGATACCCGTGATAAGACCAAGATGCCAATGGCTAATATCGTTGCTAAGGATGGTTCCATCTTGCGTTCGTACAACTTGCCTACCAAGGCTATGTTGGCGCATAACGATGGTGAAGAGGTGAAGGTAGGTGACTTCCTATTCACCCAAATCCGTGCATTTGGTTCAGCCGGTGATATTACCGGTGGTCTGCCCCGTGTAACGGAGCTCTTTGAGGCTCGTAATCCGTCCAATCCGGCTATTGTATCCGAGATTGATGGTGAGGTTAGTTACGGTAAGATTAAACGTGGTAATCGCGAGATTACAGTTACCAGCCGTTATGGTGAGCAGAAGAGTTATCTGATTCCGTTGACCAAACAGATCTTGGTTCAGGAAGGAGACTATGTTCGTGCCGGTGTGGCTCTGTCTGATGGTGCTATTACGCCTGAAGATATATTGGCTATTCAAGGTCCTACGGCTGTGCAAGATTATATCGTGAACGAAGCCCAAAGCGTTTATCGCTTACAGGGTGTTGAAATCAACGATAAGCACTTCGAAATCATTGTTCGTCAGATGATGCGCAAGGTAGAGATTATCGATGCAGGTGATACTCGTTACCTCGAAGGTGAGTTAGTAGATAAACTTGACTTCTTAGAGGAGAACGATCGTATCTGGGGCAAGAAAGTAGTGACGAATGCCGGTGAGTCGGAGGTACTCCGTGCCGGTCAGATTATTACGGCTCGCCGTCTGCATGATGAGAACTCATCGTTGCGTCGTAAGGATAAGAAACTGGCCGTTGCTCGTGACGCCGAGTGCGCTACGGCTAAGCAGATTCTGCAAGGTATTACACGTGCAGCATTGGGCACTAAGTCCTTTATGTCCGCTGCTTCCTTCCAGGAAACCACTAAAGTCCTTAACGAAGCCGCTATCCAAGGCCGTGTAGATAACCTTGTAGGTATGAAGGAGAACGTTATTTGCGGTAACCTCATCCCTGCTGGTACCGGTCTGCGTGAGTTCCAACGCCTAAGCGTGCATAACGCAGAGGAGTATGCAGCTATCCAAGCCGCTCGCGCCGCTGCCGAAGCTGCTTTCGAAGACTAATAGATATAGTGCTTTAAGCACTGTCAACGTAAAAAATGGCAATTTCCATCCGAAGTTGCCATTTTTATTTCGGACGCCGTCTTCCGCTGTGCGGAATTCACCCGAATGGCTATTCGCGGAATGATGAAAGTGTTTTTATAAAAGTGGCCTCGGCAAGCCTACTTGATGTTAGTCCGCCAGCCCAATTATGAACAAGTTCCTATTGGTCTGTTGTACTAATATCTATGATTTTTAGTAGAAAAATCAGCCACTTTAGTCATAAAAACACTTTTTTTTCTTGTTATGTATTGCAAATATGGAAAAAAAGTATTACCTTTGCAGCGAAAAATGAAATTAATCGTGCCCTTGTGGCTAAGAAATTGGAAAAATGTAGTATTATGGAAACGAAAGACAACAAACAAGAAAGAGTAAATCCTACTTGGGAAGCAGCAATGAAAACCCAAGGTAGTATTATCATTAATGATCCTGCTTGGAGAATATGAGATACATGTTGGACACGAATATCTTTATTTATCTCGCAACGGATGTTGATTCGTTGAGTCAGGATGTTCGTGCTATATTGCAAGACTATAATAACACGTTTTGTGTTAGTGCAGAAACTACGCGTGAATTGATAGTTGGCTTTAGAAAACATAGTTTTTCTCGTAAAACATGGAAATCGAGTAGCGAACTATTGAAGTCATTGGAGGAGGAGTATTTTATTGAGATACTTCCTCTTGATAAATATGTTGCTCAAACTCATGCAAAATTGCAAATTGATGAAACACATGGGCACAATGACCCTTCCGACCATATTATTATTTCTCACGCAATAACAGCAAAGACTCCTCTTATCTCCAGCGATACTCGTTTCCCATTTTATCGTGCACAAGGTTTAGAACTTGTATTTAATACAAAATGACCTCTAATTATCTATATATTACTGCGAACATCTGCCTTTACATGGGGGGGTATTTCTTCGCGCACAAATAAGCAATATACATATATAAGATAGACCTAGCCTATCTCGACTACTCGTCGGGGTAGGTTTGTTTTTTGTCTTAATGTAACTAAATAAAATTAACCCTATTTATTAACTAAAATTTAAACGTATGTTAAAAAAGATTTTTTCTATTTTTGCAGCCCTGACGCTGAGCGCAGGACTGAGGGCAACCTCTATTTGGTCCGGTTCTCAAGATGTACATTGGGACAACACCATTATGCTTGAGGCAAGTAAATTTGCTTCTGCTCAACCCGGTAACAAAATCACGGTTACCCTTTCCGTAAATGATGGCACAAATGATGCTATTGAGTTCAAGGCCAACGGTCAAAAACTGCCGGGTACCCGTTTCAGCCTTTGCCAAGACTGGTGGGAGACCTATGATCTTTTCATGACCCAGGACATGGTTGACTCCTGCAAAGCGTATGGTATGGAAATCTGTGGTGATAACTTCACCGTTACCAATATTGACCTTTCCGAAGGTAAAGCCGCTAACATGAAAGAAGGTAAGGCTATTTGGACCGGTTATTTCTGGGTAACTTCTGGGAGCACCCTCGAAGTGTTTAGAGAGGCTCTTGATGCAGTAAAAGACTGGTCTAAGTATAGCGCTATGCGCTTCTATAGCGAGTGCCCCACTACGGACAACAGCATTTTCTTACTTGCTGATAGGAGTGAAGGCGGTGTCATTGCAAAATCGGAACCTGCTACGGATGCAATAGCGGGTAATCCTTTTAAACGTTATGTAGGTTATGCAGAATTAGACCTCACCAAAGTTAATCCTTTGACGGTCATCAACAATGTGGCTTCTGACCGCTTGATGATTCAGATGGATAAACAGGGTTCTAACGGCTTCAACTTCACCGATGTTGTACTGCTTGAAGGATCGGCTACTGCTTTGGACAAAGTTCAAGTTACTATGGGTGTAAAGAAAGTGATGGAAAATGGCCGGATGGTTATCTATCATGATGGTATCCGTCATAATGTATTAGGAACTCGTTTATAAGTTCATGCACAACGGACAACTCTTTATCCGCAAAAACGGCAAGACCTATAATACACTTGGCGCAGAGTTATAAACTGAGTACTGAGTACTGAGTACTGACAACTGAGTACTGAATACCATAAAAAAGGTGACTTTTGGGTCACCTTTTTTAGTAGATGGTAGTTCTTTTAGTACCTTTGCCGTCGGAAAAATGTGATATCAGTCAACTGATTATTATTGGAGATAATCATGTTGGCTTACTATCTCTGCCCGAATGACTGCTAACATAAATCCCCGAAGATTGGCATAAACCTTTGGTTTAACGGGTTTGTCATACAACCTAAAAATGCTTGCTTTAGGTTGAGCTGTTGGTAGATTGGGCGCAATATGTGCCCATTCTTCGGCTTGGGGATTTTGCTGGTAACGTTTAAATCGCGCTATCCATTCTTTTGCCTTCTCTTCGTCTCTGGCTTCTGCATACATGCGTTTGAGCGCTTCTGAATAAATGGCACGGTTCGCAACACATTGCTCAGACCATTCTCCTTGATGAGGCATCATGGGATAGCACTCTACTGGACCAACCTCTTCTCCTCCGTACTTTTTCTGACGGGTTACCCACAGCTTCCCATCACGATCTTTTTCTTTCTTAATGACTCCCGAAATTGATTTTATCGGGTACTCTGTCTTTGCATTCATACTTAATTCTCCTTTTTTTATCTTTTATCTTTCATCTTTCATCTTTTATCTTTTATCTTTGTATCTTTTTATCTTTCATCTTTCATCTCTAAACTCTAAACTCTAAACT
>JAGHRV010000053.1 GCA_018066175.1 Candidatus Colicola equi
TTGGTGCGTTGATAGCCTTCTATCTGTTGCAAGAAGAAAATCCACTCCTCGTCCGTCAACTCCGCAAAACGATTACGATGCAGGGCCAAGTCGGCAACCTGGTCCTGCAAATGCGCTAATATGAGTTCGTGACTTACCAATTGAATACTAAACGGAAATGTTGCGGCTGTGGTATTACACCGGGGTCATGAAGCGGATCGAGAGAATCCTCATACGAAAAGTCCGAAGCGCGGTAGTTAAACTCCACACATCCTACACCATATACATAGTCATACGTCTCTGTATAGCGCAACAATTGGTCTTGCAGACCATCTTCCGTATCCACCGTGACCCACGTTTCCCGATGCTGGGTAAATGGTAATGGACGTTGTATCTCGTCATTATAGTCATTCTTGTAAATCAGATAGGCATGCACTGCTCCTTTGTCGAAAATATAGGCCGACAAACTGGGGATGTCAAAAGTGGCATAATAATAATTCTCGACATAGGGGTCTTGGTAGATTGGGTTCACCCAATTCGTGTAGTCCCACACTACATCATAGGCTGGGATGTCGATTATCTTCCAGTTCATTCCGAGTCCGGGATCACCTTTATCCCCTTTACAACTGCTTAAACTCATGGCAGCCACTATTGCCACCAACATAAATACATACTTTCTCATAATCATATATTATTTTTCGTTATTTGGTATATTCAGCCATCTACTTTTTCAACAACTCTAAACTTTAAACGCTAAACTAGAATAGCTCCGCTATACCTCCACTATTGTGAACCCTGCTCCGCCGCGGTCGACATCTCCATCGTGATAATCGCGGATGCGGTTCTGTTTTTTGAGTCGCTGCAAGTAGTCACGAGTCAGTTGTTTGAGTGCCCCTGTACCCGTGCCGTGCAAGATGCTCACTTCGCCGGCATTCACCATCACGGCTGAATCCATATAGGCTATCAACTGTTCCTCTGCCTCGTCTATCCGCAGTCCTCTCAGGTCCAATTCGCGTTGGAAAGTGAGTTTGGCTTTGCGAATCGTATTCACTATATTCGGCTGAGTAGATGGCAGACTCTTGCTCATTCCTTTCAGGTCTCTAAAGTCATGCAGCACCTCTTTCTTATTCTTGTTCTTCCCTTTTACCTCTTCCCTCTTACCTCTTCCCTCTTCGCTCTTACTTCCTGTCCCCCCTACACTCTCCACTTTCAACTTCAATTTTTCCACTTTCCCTCTTGCCTTTTGCGTCCGTTCTTTATCGGCTTTGCTCTCTTTGATTTCGCGGATAGTGCGTTCGATAGTGGCGTTACTTTCCTGCAACAAAATCTGTGCCTCTTCCTTCGCTTCTGCCAAAATTTCTTTCTTTTTGGCCTTTAGTCCGGCTATCTCTTGTTCATAAAAAGCAATCTTTTCTTCCAAGTGCTTCTCTCGCTGACGTATGTTCTGCCGTTTATTCTCCCAGTACCGTTTGTCTCGTGCGATGTCTTGTAATTGCTTATCGTAGTCGATATGTTCATTTCCTACGATATCAATGGCCTGCTGTATGATAGCCTCATCCAACCCGGTCTGACGCGCTATCTCGATGGCAAAACTGGATCCTGCCTGACCGACACTCAGTTGGAACAAGGGCTTCAAGGCTCCTCTGTCGTATAGCATCGCTCCATTGATGATACCTTCCGTACGCTCCGCTAAGTGCTTGAGGTTGGTATAGTGGGTGGTGATAACGCCTAATGCTTGTTGTTGATTGATGGACGTCAGAATAGCCTCTGCGATGGCTCCACCTATAGCAGGCTCGGTGCCGGAACCGAACTCATCAATCAGGAAGAGCGTGTGACTATCCGCTTGCCTGACAAAAGACTTCATATTACGCAGGTGCGACGAGTACGTACTCAAATCGTCCGATATGCTCTGCTCGTCACCTATGTCAATCATCAACTGCCTAAAGATACCTGCTTTGCTGCTCTCCTCTACCGGCACCAATAAGCCGCATTGCAGCATGTACTGAATCAGTCCGACGGTCTTTAGGCAAACCGACTTACCTCCGGCATTGGGTCCGGAAATAACCAATATACGATGTTGCCGATCCAACCGCAAATCCAACGGCACTACTTCACGTCCCTCGGTCATGAATCGTAGGTATAGCACCGGATGTTTGGCTTCGTGCCAGTCTAACTGAGGACTATCTATCAACTCCGGAGCAATAGCATGCAGTATTTGTGCCAGTTGGGCTTTGGCATTCAGGAAGTCGATATGTGCTAAATAGGCTTCTGTTTGTATGATAGTTGGCACGTATGGACGGAGTTCATTGGTGATCTCAATCAGTATGCGTGCCCGTTCGCGTCGCTCTTCGCCTTCTAAGGTGCGGATATGGTTATTAGCCTCCACAACTTCGGCAGGCTCAATATAAATGGTCTTGCCGGTGGCACTCTCGTCATGCACGATGCCGCCGATTTTCTTCTTTATCCCCGGAGGAATAGGCAGCACCAATCTGCCCTCACGCACCGTAGGTGTGGCATCTTTCTCTATCAATCCCTCGGCTTGCGCTTTGCGCAATATACCATTGATGGCTCGACTGACTGAACCTTGTGCCTGACTTAACTCACGTCGTATGCGGGCCAACTCCGGCGAGGCGTTGTCTCTAAGTTGACCGTATGGGTCTAACGTCTTATCTATGCGTGATCTTAACGGGAGTAGAACGGGAGTAGAGGCAAGGGTGAGGATACTTAGAATAGGGAATCGGGCAGTGTCCAAGTGGCTGAAGAACTGCTCTAACTCAATGGCATAACATAGTACTTGCCGCAACTGATGCAACTCTTGTTCGTCCAGGAATAACCCTTCTATCCGCACTCGTGCTAAGTTCTCCCGTATATCATGGATGTCGCCTTGAGGAAAGTGCAAGGATGCATCTTCGCGGATATGTACCATCTCTTGGGTTTCGAGTAGCAGATGCTGAATAGTGGTGTAATCGGTCAAAAAGGTCATAGCATCCACTTGCTCGCGCCCAAGGGACGACGAACATAGCTGCTTCAACCTCTCTCGAATCACCCCAAAATCCAATTTCTTCTCCACTCGCTCCATTTCTTTTTGGCTAATTGGCTAATTGGTTATCGTATTCTTATATCCTTAATGACCTCTCCTCCTACGGCGTCATTCAGTTTTTTTATCAAGGCCCATTTGCATTCAAATAACTGCTGTTTGAGGGCGGCACTACGAATCTGAATCATCAGCACCTGGTTCTTAATCTCTATCGTTCCGGTCAAATCGGCCACTTGCTTGCCCATAATATCCGGCCATAAACGAATCAACTGCTCGCCTAAGATGCTCTGCTCCAAGCCTTGCTCGCGCAGATAATCATTTATCAGATTACTGATGGCAGTCGGTTTGCTCATAGTAAGTCCAGTTTATATAACTCAATCAGTCGTATCAGTTTTTCGGGGTACTTAGGGTCGGTCGCGTACCCGCATCTGCGCAACTCATGCGCCCAACCGCGATAGTTCTTAATAGGTATGTCATATAACGATTGGTAGCGAGCGCGACGCAGGAATAACGAGTGATCCTCGTAGGATTGAGGCACCGAATCATACACGCGGAACTCCTCCTGTGCGCGGTCATCATCGTGCTTGTAGCACTTACCTTCCCAGTTGCTGGTGCATTTGATACCAAAGTGATTGCGGGCATTCACTGCCAATTCACTCAGTCCGGCACTGGACTCCAATAACGCCTGCGCCATCGTGATGGAGGCAGGAATGCCGTAGGCGGTCTGCTGTGCCCGAGCGATATCCTTGTATCGCCAGATATAATTCAAATAGGCCTGACTCACTTCCTCTGCTGCCACCGTCCACCAGGCACCAATACATAATATGACTATAATTACCTTTCTCATAATTGGCTAATTGATTTTGGGCACAAAAGTACAAAAAAATTTGTATATATGCAAGATTTTCTGTAATTTTGCACTCGTTATGCGTATTTATTTGTCATTAGGCAGCAATATCAGCCCTCGTCATCACTATATCAACGAGGCTTGTCGCTTATTATCGGAGCGTTGTGGCACCATCACTGCCCGCTCCTCGGATTACTATTCGGCCCCAATGGGATACGACAGTTCGCACGAGTACCTCAATATATGTGTGTGCCTCATCACACCCCTCTCTCCAATGGAATTATTACAGGCTACTCAGACTATTGAACGCGAACTGGGACGAACGCATAAATCGTCCTTTGATGAGGCTACCCAAACTTTTGACTACAAAGACCGTACCATTGATATCGACTTGATTCAGGCTTTTAGTACTTCCGAGCACACCAAGTGCTTAGAGCACACCAATGATTCTTCCGATACGGAGATTATTATGCAAACCCCATCTCTCACACTCCCTCACCCCCGCATGAACGAACGCCCCTTCGTCCTCCAACCCCTCCAGCAATGCCTCCAATAGGAACTTACTGTTTAGGATAATATACGTTTGGTTTATCTACAGATACATTAATTATATCTGTTCCCATTCCTGACCAATAACCTAAACCACCATTGATATTGGTTTCTACGTTCTTGAATACTGCCATAAAAAGATTCCCTTGTGATAAACGAAGAGCAGCGTAAGAATCCCAAAAAGCGTATGCTTCGGCATCAATACGAGCCATTTTAATTGAATAAATTGTGGAATCGTTTTGAGGAAAGAAAAACTTATTTAAAATACCTTGGTCGGAATCCGAGCCCTGGTTATGAATGTCAATGCGAAGGCGACCATTCTCTGCTTGTTTACCGGAGAAGACTCCCATCGGACATATCTCAAATTGTTTCTTATGTAGCTTCTTGACCATCACTATAAAATAGTCTTCTTGCTGTACATCGCTCAAATAACCGTACATCCCCAATAAATGATTAGATGCCTGGTACACTACTAATGAATCCCAATGTACAATGGGTGGAATAGTAGTGGTTGCCGTTGCGTCCCATTGATTGAATTGCACTCGTAATCGGTATGTCTTACCTTCTTGACCGATTACTTCCGTTGTTGAATATCGGTATGGTGGCATATAATTAGTATCCACACGGCCAGTCAGTACTACGGAATCTTCTCCGTCAATAACGGTAACTCGGCCAAACGGAATGAGTTGTTCTTGTATAATATCTCGAAGTTCTACCTTGGGATTGCTATTGGCTAAAGCATATGCTTTATGGATCAGCACAATAGGATGACCTCCTGCATCAATCCATCCTTCCACTACGATATCGGGATTGGAGACAGGTTCGTATTGGGAACAAGCATTTAGGGTCAATAAAATGACGAATATCCACAATGTATGTTTAGAATTTGCCATAGATACTAATAGATGGTAATATCATAGATAAGGATGTGCCTCTAACTTCTCTAAGGTTCTCGCGGTAAATAATAAACTGTGCATTCTTAGCACAATAGACATTATACAACGATAAATTTATACCGAGATTATGTCCGTTCTTGTTGATTATATCGCATGAGACGCTCAGATCTAAACGATGATAAACAGGGATATGGGCACCATTATACGTGTCATATTCGCATATCATTTTATTATTTAGCATATAGGCTTGTTTGGCCCGCGTATAAGGTAGTCCGCTTGCTAAAACAAATTGGGCACTTATCTCCCATCGTTTGGCGAAACGGGTATTGAGCACCATTTTTAAGTCATGGCGTCGTTCATGGCTGGCACTATAGATATATCGTTTAGAACCATCCAAGTCGGGCAATTGACGCAAAGCCCAACCTAATGAATAGGAAATATATCCGGTAACAATACCACGGGGTTTCTGCAACATGATATTGCAGCCATAATTGCGTCCCTTACCGGTCATTAAGAACTGCGTATAGTCCAAGTCTTTATTAATGAGTTGGAAAATATTACCGGTGGACTCTACTACATCAAAAATCTGCTTAAAGAACCCTTCTGCTTGCAAGACCAATTTACCATTGAGCAGTGATGCTGAATAGCGCAGGTTAATGGCATGTGCGCGTTCTGGTTTGAAGTCTGAATTAGCCGTAAGAAAGAAATCGGTAGGTAATCCTCCATTGAGCAATGCCGCTTTATGGAAATACTGGCTATAGGTGCCTATATGCAATGCAATCTCATGTCCTTTGGCAGGGTAGAAATGTACCGATAGACGAGGATCAATGCCGCCGAACCATCGGTTGCTATGGTATCCCGATACATGCAGTCCAATGCGGTAATCTATCCATGGCTTAACCGAATGCCGCATATCAATGCCTGCGGATACTTCATCGGTATGAATGTATGGCTGCTTCTTCAAATGCATATTCAGCCCTGTTTGATGAATATCTACGGCATTGGTCATACAATGTACATAATCCAAGGACGCTTCCAATCGGATATGGTCGGTTAATTCTTGATATAATTGATTATGCAATTCCGCATTGGCGAAAGTGGCATCGGTATTTACATTAACCAGGGATGTGCCGACAACAACGTTATTCCTAAAAGCACTAAAACTGCCAGTAGTGCGCCAATGACCTCCTGTCCAATTCCGTTGCCAATAAAGGGATGTGGCGAGGTTCTGCCAGGTCAAACTAATATCGCAACTTTGTTCTTTAACGCGTCCATTATCTCTGCTGTAAAATGCTGTAAGCACGATTTCATCCTTTTCGGTAGGATGTAAGGCATAAGTGAGATTGAAGTCCATAAAATGGTAGCCCACATTAAGGTCTTCCATTGTTAACCACTTTTTATATAGTACATCAACGTATGATGTTCTGGCAGAAATCCATAAGGCGGATTTATTGCCGCAAGGAATAGCTAAACTGACATCACTATTGATTAAACCTATATTGCCTTCAACCGAGAACCGAGGCGGTTGCAAGTGGTGGGTTCGTAAATCTACCCAGCCGCCTATACGATTGGTCATTAGACCATTATGCTCGGCTTGCTCTACCACCATTTTCTCAAAATGAGATGTGATAAACGTGGAGAATAATCCTAATAAATGGTTGGGATAAAAAACAGGGGCGTTATTGATGGAAATAAGAGTTTGGTAATCATCACATCCTTGTATATGCAAACCTGTGCGAGACTCGCTATTTGTTTGTATGCCGGCTAAGGTCTGTAGGTAACGAATAGGGTCGCTAGTGCCTAATACTTTAGGCATACTATTGATGTCCGCCATGTTCACAATTAATTGCCCTTGTTTAGCTTGAACGAATTGCTTACTGGAGGATTGTACGATGTGTACTTCTTCTAAATGTCGGGTATAGGCAATCGAGTCTAAATCATAAAACACTGTATCAGAGGCAGCTTGCCCATAACAAAGCAAGCTGCCAAAGAAAAATACTAATAATGTATATGCCTTCCGCATGATACGATATTAGAACTCTACATGATTTAATCCTAATTCTGTCTCAAGGTCAATGTACTTATTAATTAAATCTTCAGACATGCCTCTCAGGATTGAGAACTTACTGGAGGAGAAATACTCGCTAAAGGAGTAGGTGGACATGTCTTTGGGGAAGAACAATACCGGCTCTATCTCGTAATACGTTTCGGTAACATAGCGCCCTAAATTATAATCATAATACTCGTCTTGATAATCTACTGCTTGTGCAATAACTTTAGCCTGCATAGTCTCTGAATTGTAGTACAAGCCGGCCGTAGCGTATTGGTTGATAATAGAGCAGAGTGCTTTTTGTGCCTCAAGTGAAGAAGAACGGTTATCATACTTTCTATCCCAATTCATAATGGCATCATATAACGAACCTCCATCTGTGATATGTGCTTTGATTTGAGCCTTATCCATGATTTGAATTACGCAGTCTCCACTACCAACTTGACCAATGAGTGATTCGTAGCGATCAGCATACTTCTCTGCCCATTCTTCCCAACTATCTACACTGTCGTCATTGTTCTTTTCAAATAGTTGGTACTTAGGCAAGTTGATTGTAGCAGCAATCATGCTCTTACTGCCGTAAGACATGGCAAAAGCCATATTTCCATGCGTACTGGTAATGTTGATGTCAAACTTCCACTTCAGGTTAGCTACGGCAATATCGGCACCGAGAGTGAGATGGTCATTGCGCTTCGTATTAAGGGAAATGGATACACCAATCACTTGGGAGTTATTCTGCATCAACTGCATGCGAATCTTCTCGGGAATTTGTGCGCGAATCCGTTTGGTTGTGCCATCCTCCCTATAGGAAACGGTATATTCGGTAGTAGCACCTTCACCCCATACTCTTAACGAACATTGTTTGCCTTGCTCATCTGTAAAAGTGGCCGTGCATTTACCATCAGTACTCGGTGTAACAATAATAGTTTTAGTGTATTCATTTACTGTGAAGTTGTGACTATCATTGGCGAACGAGAAGATTTGCTCCATCATTGCAAGGGTAGGAATACGTTTTTGTTCAGCCATTTGTGCGTAGCGTTTGGGCAGCCCAAAGAAACTCTCGTATTTATCCCGATAGATTTGTTCCATGTCATCACCCAATTGTTCCCAGTCATAGGACTCATACTTGCGATATAGACCATCTGCTAATTCAATGACGAATTGTTGGTCATTGGTGTTAAAGGTGTTGATAAACTCTTTACCAGCATCTACTAAGTATTGCTTCTGCTCTTCCGGAGACATAGCATTTAGATCCTGTTTCTGTTCTTCTCCACCACCACCATTACCATCGCTGCTTTTTTCGCAGCCAATCAATGCCAATCCACATAGGATAATAGGCAACCATTTCATTGTTTTCATATTGTTGTTAATTTAAAGTTATTATTACCATTTAAAATAGGCTTTAATACCTGCCGGTAGCATATATCTATTGCAGCTTAATCCCCACGGATCACTACCATAATAAACCTCTTGGGTAGCAGATTTGATAATATATCCATCACTTCCTGATGTTTATTCATAAATTGGATGTTTTTTGGGGTTAATTGTTAGTGACAAAGTGGATTTTGGTCGCAAAATTACAAATAATTTTACATATATGCAACTATTTGTGTGATTTTTTTTAAAAAAGTTCAAATTTTGCCAAGGGGCATTTGTGCGTGCAAATTAAGAATCAAGAGAAGATACTTGCTGAATTTTCAAAAAAAATGCAAAAAATAACAAAAAAATGCATTTTTCTTCAAAATTATTTGCACAATCCAAAAAAAAGTTGTAATTTTGCACGCTTTTTCCGGTGTGTGTGTACGCACATACGTATATATGCGAGGATGTGGACACGCGAAAGAGCGCATAAATAAAAGGAAAGAAAGTCTAAGGGACTTCAAAAATAACAAACATTAATTATTAACAAACAATCAAGTTACAATGCCTACAATTCAACAATTAGTTAGAAAAGGAAGAGCAGAACTGATCGACAAGAGCAAAAGCCCTGCACTGGACAACTGCCCACAACGTCGTGGCGTATGTGTACGCGTTTACACAACAACTCCTAAAAAGCCTAATTCCGCAATGCGTAAGGTGGCACGTGTTCGTTTGACGAACCAAAAGGAAGTGAATGCTTACATTCCGGGTGAAGGTCACAACTTACAAGAGCACAGTATCGTTATGGTACGTGGTGGTCGTGTAAAAGACCTGCCAGGTGTACGTTACCACATCGTTCGTGGTACTTTGGATACCGCCGGTGTAGCTAACCGCTTACAACGTCGTAGTAAATACGGCGCTAAACGCCCAAAGGTGAAAAAGTAAAACACACCAATCAGTAATTTCTGCAAACAAACAACTAACTAAAAGTCCCATATTGGGAACAGATTAACTGGGTTGATCGGTTGAGTAAGGTGCAAACCTGAAGCGATTACAACCACAAAACAAGTAAACAACAATGAGAAAAGCAAAACCGAAAAAACGTGTCATCCTGCCGGATCCCGTTTATGGAGAGGTAATGGTTGCTAAATTTGTGAACCACCTCATGCTCGATGGTAAGAAGAATACCTCCTATGGTGTTTTCTATACCGCTCTGGACCTCGTTGGCCAGAAGATGAAGGACAGTGAAAAAGCTGCCTTGGATATCTGGAAAGAGGCTCTGGATAACATTACTCCTTTGGTAGAGGTTAAGTCTAAACGTATCGGAGGTGCTACATTCCAAGTACCTACCGAGATTCGTGCAGACCGCAAGGAGTCAATTGCAATGAAGAATATGATCGCCTTCGCTCGTAAACGCGGTGGTCACTCAATGGCCGAGAAACTGGCAGCCGAAATCATGGATGCCCTCAACAGCCAAGGTGGCGCCTTCAAGCGTAAGGAAGATATGCATCGTATGGCTGAGGCCAACCGTGCATTCGCACATTTCCGCTTCTAAAGGTATTTAAGGTATTAGTCTATATTTAGGAAATGGCAAAGCACGACTTGACATATAATAGAAATATCGGTATCATGGCTCACATTGATGCCGGTAAGACTACAACCTCAGAGCGCATCCTGTTCTATACCGGTCTGACTCATAAGATTGGTGAAGTACACGATGGCGCTGCTACGATGGACTGGATGGAGCAGGAGCAAGAGCGTGGTATAACTATCACCTCTGCTGCTACTACCACCTACTGGCCTTATTTGGGACAGAAATACAAAATCAACCTTATTGACACTCCGGGTCACGTAGATTTTACGGTAGAGGTAGAGCGTTCGCTTCGTATCTTGGATGGTGCCGTTATGGCATTATGTTCGGTAGGTGGCGTACAACCTCAATCAGAGACCGTTTGGCGTCAGGCTGATAAGTACAATGTTCCTCGTATCTGCTACGTCAACAAGATGGACCGCAGCGGTGCCAACTTTTACGACGTAGTTCGCCAAATCCACGAAGTATTAGGTGCTACTCCTTGCCCCATTCAAATTCCTGTGGGCGCAGAAGAAAGTTTCAAAGGCGTAGTGGACTTGGTTAAGATGAAGGCTATTATTTGGCACGACGAAACAATGGGTGCTGAATACAAAGAAGAAGCTATTCCTGCTGACTTACAAGCAGAGGCAGAAGAATGGCGCGATAAGATGCTCGAGACGGTGGCTGAGTTTGACGACACCCTGATGGAGAAATACCTCGGCGGTGACCTCGACTCCATTACCGAAGAAGAGATCCGCGCTGCCATTCGCAAAGGTACAATCAAGATGGCTATCTTCCCTGTTATCTGTGGTTCAAGCTTTAAGAACAAAGGTGTACAAACAATGTTGGACGCTGTCTGCGCTTACTTGCCAAGCCCGCTGGATACAGAGGAGATACATGGTAAAGATCCTAAGGATGCTGACAAAGTGATTGTTCGTCACCCTAACGAGGATGAACCACTCTGCGCATTAGCCTTCAAGATCGCTACTGACCCGTATGTAGGACGTTTGTGCTACTTCAGAGTTTACTCCGGTAAACTGGAGGCCGGCACCTATGTTTATAATACGCGCTCAGGCAAGCGCGAGCGCATATCTCGTATCTTCCAGATGCACTCCAACCACCAAAACCCCGTGGATGTAATCTGCGCCGGTGATATAGGTGCCGGAGTGGGCTTCAAGGACATCCGCACGGGTGATACCTTATGCTCGGAAGGTGCACAGATAACCCTCGAGTCGATTGAGTTCCCCGCTCCCGTTATCGGTATCAGCGTTGAACCTAAATCGCAGGCAGATGTGGATAAATTAGGTATCGGACTAAGCAAATTAGCTGAGGAAGATCCTACCTTCACCGTTAAGACCGACGAACAAACAGGACAAACCGTCATCTCCGGTATGGGTGAGTTGCACTTGGAAATCATCATCGACCGTCTGCGTCGTGAGTTCAAAGTGGAATGTAACCAAGGTCGTCCTCAAGTGGCTTACCGCGAGGCTATCAGCCAAGCCGTTGAGCTGCGTGAGACCTACAAGAAACAAACCGGTGGTCGTGGTAAGTTCGCTGACATGATCGTTCGCGTTGAACCGGCTGATGAGGACTTTGATGGTACGCTGCAATTTGTGGATATCGTCAAAGGTGGTGATATACCTAAGGAATACATCCCGGCTATCCAAAAAGGTTTTGAAACGGCTATGAAGTCAGGCGTATTGGCCGGCTTCCCACTAGATAAACTGAAGGTAACCGTTATCGATGGTTCATTCCACCCGGTTGACTCCGACCAACTGTCCTTTGAGATCTGCGCACAAATAGCATTCAAGAATGCTTGCACCAAAGCTAAACCCGTATTGATGGAGCCTATCATGAAGATTGAGGTGGTAACACCCGAAGAGAACATGGGTGACGTCATCGGCGACCTGAACAAACGTCGTGGACAAGTAGAAGGTATGGACACCGCTCGCACCGGCGCTCGTATCATCAAAGCTAAAGTACCATTGAGCGAGATGTTCGGATACGTAACCGCTTTGCGTACTATCACCAGTGGCCGCGCTACCAGCAGTATGGAGTTCTCTCACTACGAGGCCGTAAGTAGCACCATCGCTAAAGCCGTCCTGACGGAATGCGGCGGACGAGCTGAACTGGTATAAAAAAGGTAACACCTTATATATAATAACGCGTACGTACGCGTAGGACTCAAGCAAATGACTCTTTGAGAACCACGTACTACGCAATAGTATTAATCACTAGTAAGCTAGTAACTAGTAAACTAGACAAACAACAAACAACAATGAGTCAAAAAATTCGTATTAAACTCAAATCGTTCGATCACAACCTGGTGGATAAATCCGCAGAGAAGATCGTGAAGACCGTTAAAGCAACGGGTGCTGTAGTAAGTGGTCCTATTCCATTGCCAACGCACAAACGTATTTTCACCGTTAACCGCTCAACCTTCGTTAACAAGAAATCGCGTGAACAATTCGAGTTGGCTAACTACAAACGTCTGATTGACATCTATAGCTCCAACCAAAAGACCGTTGAGGCGCTGATGAAACTGGAACTGGCAAGCGGCGTTGAGGTCGAGATTAAGGTCTAGTATAAAACAAAAGGGTACTTCCGACGGAAAGACTACGACAGGAGAACCCGTCGGCGAGAGTACTTAATCACTAATAATTAATTAAATCCACAAAAAAATGTCAGGATTATTAGGTAAAAAAATCGGAATGACTTCCGTATTCGGTGCTGATGGCAAAAATATTCCATGCACCGTTATCGAGTGTGGTCCTTGCGTTGTTACCCAACTGAAAACAGTGGAGAAAGACGGCTATAAAGCTGCTCAGGTAGGTTTCATGCCCAAGAGCGAGAAACATACTACGAAGGCTGAAGCCGGTCATTTCAAGGCTGCTGGAGTACAACCCATGCGCTACCTCGCAGAGTTTGACTTCGAGCAAGAAGTTAAACTGGGTGATACCATCACGGTATCGATGTTCGAAGAGAACACATTCGTAGATGTTATCGGCATCTCGAAAGGTAAAGGTTACCAAGGCGTTGTTAAACGTCACGGTTTTGGTGGTGTAGGTCAATCTACCCACGGTCAGGATGACCGCCTTCGTGCCCCCGGTTCAGTTGGTGCTTGCGCTTATCCTAGCCGTATCTTCCCGGGTACCCGCATGGCCGGTCACATGGGACAAGACCGCGTAACTGCTCAGAACCTCCTCGTTCTCAAAGTAATTCCCGAGTACAACTTGATTATGGTCAAGGGCTCTATCCCGGGTGCTAAAAACAGTATTGTAACGATTAACAAGTAATTGACGTATGGAAATTAGTATTTTGAATCAAGCCGGTGAAGCTACCGGTAAGAAGATCAAACTGAATGCTGAGATCTTCGGTATCGAGCCTAACGACCATGCTATCTACTTGGACGTTAAGCAATTCTTGGCAAACAACCGCCAAGGCACAGCTAAAGCTAAACAACGTAGTGAGAACGCTCACTCTACTCGTAAACTCGGTCGCCAGAAAGGTGGAGGCGGAGCTCGTCCGGGTGATCTGAAATCACCGGTACGCGTAGGTGGTGGTACCATCTTTGGTCCCGTTCCTCGTGACTATAGCTTCAAACTGAATCACAAACTCAAACAACTCGCTCGCCGCTCCGCTTTGTCTCTGCGCGCTAAACAAAAAGAGATTATCGTTCTCGATACACTCACGTTTGACGCTCCTAAGACCAAGGCTATGGTAGAGGTTCTCAATAACCTCAAAATCGCTGGTAAGAAAGTATTGTTCGTAATGCCGGAGGTGAACCCCGTT
Organism: Candidatus Colicola equi; assembly: GCA_018066175.1. GTDB lineage: Bacteria > Bacteroidota > Bacteroidia > Bacteroidales > Paludibacteraceae > Colicola > Colicola equi. The sequence goes on from JAGHRV010000053.1 coordinate 14,080, forward strand.
GTTATGAAGAGTGCTAACAACATTGAGCGCACTAATGTGACTACAGTTAACGAACTGAATACCTATTCAATCATGAACTCAAACGCCGTTGTTATGCTCGTTGATAGCGTAAAGGCAATTGAGGCAACTTTAGCATAAGGAGGTAAGATTATGGCAATTATTATTAAACCTATCGTCACCGAGAAGATGACCGCCGCCGGCGAAAAGTTGAACCGTTATGGTTTTCAGGTAATCCGCACAGCCAATAAGGTGGAAATCAAAAAGGCTGTCGAAGAAATGTACAATGTCCAAGTGGTTGACGTTAATACGTTAATCCAAGGCCCCAAGGCTCAGCAACGCTATACCAAGAGTGGTCTCATTCGCGGTGAGAAGCAAGCCTATAAGAAGGCTATTGTGACATTGAAAGAAGGTGAAACAATCGATTTTTATAGCAATATTTAACAATGGCTGTACGTAAATTTAAACCCTCTACACCGGGGCAAAGACACAAAGTTATTGGCGCGTTTGAAACAATTACCGCAAGCGCACCAGAGAAGTCTCTCGTGTTCGGTAAAGCCAAAACGGGTGGTCGTAACCATTCTGGTAAAATGACCATGCGTTATATTGGTGGTGGACACAAGCAGAAATATCGCGTAATTGACTTCAAACGCAACAAAGATGGTGTACCCGCAATCGTTAAGACTATCGAGTATGATCCGAACCGTTCGGCTCGTATCGCTCTGTTGTTCTATGCTGATGGCGAGAAGCGTTACATGCTGGCTCCTAACGGCCTGCAAGTTGGTCAACAAGTATTATCCGGAAGCGGTATCGCTCCCGAAGTTGGAAACAGTCTTCCTTTGTCCGAGATTCCTCTGGGAACTCTCGTGCATAACATCGAGCTTCGTCCCGGTCAGGGCGCTCAGATGGTTCGTTCCGCAGGTGTGTTCGCACAACTTGCCGGTCGTGAAGACAAGTATGCTCTGATTAAGTTACCTTCGGGTGAGCTTCGTAAGATACTCGCTGCCTGCAAGGCAACAGTAGGTGTTGTTGGTAATTCGGACCACGCCCTGGAAAAGAGTGGTAAAGCCGGTCGTAACCGTTGGTTCGGTCGTCGTCCACGCAACCGCGGTGTGACAATGAACCCTGTAGATCACCCAATGGGTGGTGGTGAAGGCCGCGCAAGTGGTGGACATCCACGTAGCCGCAAGGGCTTGTTAGCTAAGGGTTACAAGACTCGTCATCCGAAAAATCAAAGCAATCAATACATCATTGAAAGACGTAAAAAATAACCTATAAAAAAGAGAAATTATGAGTCGTTCATTAAAGAAAGGTCCATTTATCGACCGTAAACTTGAAGACAAGGTGATCGCAATGAATGAGTCTAACAAGAAAGAAGTTGTTAAGACTTGGTCGCGCGCCAGTATGATCTCTCCTGATTTTGTAGGTCATACGATTGCCGTTCACAACGGAAATAAGTTCATTCCTGTATACGTAACGGAGAATATGGTAGGTCATAAACTCGGTGAGTTCGCTCCTACTCGTACCTTCCGTGGTCACTCAGGAAATAATAAGTAATCCACTAATCATTCACAACAATTAAAAATTTTTTAGACTATGGGTGCTAGAAAACACAACACAGCTGAAGCAATGAAAGAAGCTCGTAAAAACGAGTACTTTGCTAAGCTCAATAATGTTCCTACCAGTCCGCGAAAAATGCGCCTTGTTGCTGACATGATTCGTGGTCTCGAAGTGAACCGTGCCCTCGGTGCACTGCATTTCTCCACCAAGGAGGCTAGCCGCGCACTCGAGAAAGTTCTCAAATCTGCTATTGCTAACTGGGAAGTTAAAACCGGTAAAAAAGCAGATTCTGAAACTCTGTATGTAAGTAAAGTTATGGTAGACGGCGGTATGTCACTTAAGCGTCTCCAGACCGCTCCTCAAGGTCGTGGATACCGTATCCGCAAACGCTCTAACCATATTACAATCTATGTAGATACCAAAACTAATAAAGCTGAGTAAGACTATGGGACAAAAAATTTCGCCAATTAGTAACCGTCTGGGTATAGTACGCGGATGGGACAGCAACTGGTTCGGAAGTAAAAACTACGGAGATACGATCCTTGAAGATCAAAAAATCCGTGACTACTTGAACGCCCGTCTTGCTGAGGCTAGCATTAGCCGTATCGTAATAGAGAGAACTCTTAAACTTGTGACCGTAACTGTCTGCACTGCTCGCCCCGGGTTCATCATCGGTAAGGGTGGACAAGAAGTTGACAAATTGAAAGAGGAACTGAAGAAAATCACTAAACAAGACGTTCAGATCAACATCTACGAAGTTAAACGTCCTGAATTGGATGCTACCATCGTAGCCCAAAAAGTTGCTAAACAACTCGAGGGTAAGATCGCTTATCGTCGTGCCGTTAAGATGGCCATCGCATCCACTATGCGTATGGGCGCTGAAGGTATCAAAATCCAAATTAGTGGTCGTCTGAATGGTGCCGAAATCGCACGTTCCGAGATGTACAAAGAGGGTCGTACTCCTCTGCATACACTCCGTGCTGACATCGACTACTGCCATGTAGGCGCTCTCACTAAAGTGGGTATCCTTGGCGTCAAGGTTTGGATTTGCCGCGGTGAAGTTTATGGCAAGAAAGATCTTGCTCCTAACTTTGCAGCAGAGAAGGGTGGCGCACGTGGCGACCGTCGTGATGACCGTCGTGGTGATCGTCGTGATCGTCGTGGTGATTTCCGCAGAAACAAAAAACAATAAGTTTAACCGATTTGTAGATTACAGTTATGTTACAACCTAAGAAAACAAAATTCCGCCGTTCGCAAAAAGGCCGTATTAAAGGCAATGCTCAGCGCGGCAACGAGCTCGCATTTGGCTCGTTCGGTATCAAGAGCCTTGGTACCATCTGGTTGACAGGTCGTCAAATCGAAGCAGCCCGTGTGGCCGTAACACGTTATATGCAACGTCAGGGTCAAGTTTGGATCCGCGTTTTCCCGGATAAACCTATTACAAAGAAACCATTGGATGTCCGTATGGGTAAAGGTAAAGGTGCTCCCGAAGGATTCGTTGTTCCATTGGCACCGGGTCGCATCATCTTCGAAGTAGATGGCGTACCTTACGAGGTAGCTAAAGAGGCTTTGCGCCTTGCAGCTCAAAAACTTCCGATTACAACCAAATTTGTCGTAAGACGTGATTACGACGCAACCCAACTCATTTAACAAAAGGATTATGAAAACAGCTGAAATTAAAGAACTCACAACGGCTGAGATTCAAGAGCGTTTGGCTACCGAGAAGGAAAACCTCGTTCGTATGAAACTTAACCACAGTATTTCGCCGCTAGACAATCCGTTGCAGATTAAGGTTGCTCGTAAGACAATCGCTCGTCTCGCAACAGAACTGCGTGCAAGAGAAATTAACAAGTAAAAATTCGACAGAAATGGAAAGAAATCTTAGAAAAGAGCGTCAGGGTATCGTTACTTCCAACAAGATGGATAAGACTATCGTCGTAGCCGTTAAGTGGAAAGAGAAACACCCTATTTATGGCAAGTTTGTCAATAAAACTCGCAAGTTCCACGTTCATGACGAGAAACAAGAGGCAGGTATCGGAGATACCGTTCGCATTATGGAAACTCGTCCTCTGAGCAAAACTGTTCGTTGGCGTTTAACTCAAATTATTGAAAGGGCTAAGTAATTATGATACAACAAGAAACAAGACTGACTGTTGCAGACAACAGCGGAGCAAAAGAAGCATTATGCATTCGCGTTCTTGGTGGTACCGGTAAGCGCTATGCCTCTCTGGGTGACACCATCGTAGTAGCTGTTAAGGGCGTTATCCCTGGCAGTGAAATTAAGGACGGTAGTGTATCGCGCGCCATCGTGGTTCGCGTTAAGAAAGAAGTTCGTCGTGCAGACGGCAGTTACATCCGCTTTGATGATAACGCTTGCGTGCTCATCGCCAATACCGGTGAATTGCGCGGAAGCCGTATCTTCGGACCTGTAGCTCGTGAACTTCGTCAAACGAACATGAAAATTATTTCTTTGGCACCTGAAGTGCTTTAATCACTTAAATTATTACAGTAATGGCAAAATTACATATTAAGAAGGGTGATATCGTTTACGTAAACGCAGGTGCTTCAAAGGGCAAAACCGGTCGCGTACTGGAAGTGCTCGTAGAGAAACAGCGTGCTATCGTAGAGGGTGTCAACATGGTTAGCAAAGCTACCAAACCCAATGCTAAAAATCCACAAGGTGGAATAGTTAAGAAGGAGAGTCCTATCCATATCTCCAACCTCAACCCCGTAGAAGACGGTAAACCCGTTCGCGTAGGTCGTGTTGTAAAGGATGGTAAACTCGTCCGCGTAAGTAAAAAAACTGGTAAAGAACTTTAAGCAATGAATACAGCAAGCATGAAACAAGATTATCAGGAGCGCATTGTACCCATCCTGATGAAGGAGTTCAACTACACCACTGTTATGCAGTGCCCAAAACTCCAAAAGATCGTCCTCAACCAAGGACTCGGCGAAGCTGTGGCTGATAAGCACATCATTGACGTCGCTCAACAAGAGATGACTCTGATTGCAGGTCAAAAGGCCGTTGCTACAGTTTCTAAGAAAGATATTGCTAACTTCAAGGTTCGTAAGAAAATGCCTATCGGCGTTCGCGTTACTCTTCGTGGAGAGCGTATGTACGAGTTCTTGGAGCGTTTGGTTCGCGTTGCCCTGCCACGTATCCGTGACTTCAAAGGTATCGCTAACAAGTTGGATGGCCGTGGAAACTACACCCTGGGTATCCAAGAGCAAATTATCTTCCCCGAAATCAACATTGATAACATCACCAAACTGCTGGGTATGAACATTACCTTCGTTACCACCGCTAAGACGGATGAAGAAGGCTATGCTCTGCTTCGCGAGTTCGGTCTGCCTTTCAAAAAGTAAGTAACCTTAAAAACGTAATCAATTATGGCAAAAGAATGTATGAAAGCCCGTGAGGTTAAACGTGCAGCTTTGGTAGCTAAATACGCTGCTAAACGTGCTCAACTCCTCAAGGATGGTGACTATGAAGGTCTCCAAGCTCTTCCAAAGAACGCCAGTCCGGTTCGTTTGCACAATCGTTGCAAAATCACCGGTCGTCCGAAAGGTTACATGCGTGCTTTCGGCTTGAGTCGTATTCAATTCCGTGAGATGGCCTCCAAAGGCTTAATCCCAGGTGTGAAGAAAGCTAGCTGGTAAGAAGGGTTTAATTAACTTAATTATTAAATAATGTCAGGACAGTCCTGATAATTTTAAAAACAACAAAACAATGACAGATCCAATCGCAGATTATCTCACTCGTTTGAGAAATGCAATCAAAGCTGGCCACCGCGTAGTGGAAGTGCCCGCTTCGAATCTGAAGAAAGAGATCACACGTATCTTGTTTGAGAAAGGTTATATCCTTTCCTACAAGTTCGTGGAAGATGGTCCTCAAGGCACCATTAAGGTGGCCCTGAAGTATGATCCGGTTAACAAAGTTAACGCCATCAAGAGTTTACAACGTGTTTCGACGCCCGGTTTGCGTCAGTATGTAGGCTATCGTGAGATGCCTCGCGTATTGAATGGCCTGGGTATCGCCATCCTCAGCACCTCCAAAGGTGTTATGACCAACAAAGAAGCTGCTGGTCTGAAATTAGGTGGCGAAGTATTATGCTATGTATATTAATTAAGGAGGATTAGTTATGTCAAGAATTGGAAAATTACCCATCGCTATTCCTGCCGGCGTTATCGTAGCAGTTAGCTCAGACAATGTAGTGACCGTGAAAGGTCCTAAGGGAGAACTCTCCCAGAAGGTCAATCCGTCGATTACCGTTACTGTAGAAGGCAATGTATGCACTGTAACTCGTCCTAACGACGAGAAACAAACTCGTGCTAACCATGGTCTCTATCGTGCTCTTATCAATAATATGGTTTATGGCGTAAGTGAAGGTTACAAAGCTACCCTGCAACTGCACGGTGTAGGTTACCGTGTTGAGATGGCTCAAACCCCCAACACTCTGAACTTCACCCTTGGTTATACGCACCCTATCTACATGCAACTTCCTAAAGAAGTGAAGGTAGAGACTAAGACGGAGCGTAACCAAGATCCGTTGATTATGCTGGAATGCGCAGACAAACAATTAATTGGTCAAATTTGCGCTAAGATTCGTACGTTCCGCAAACCCGAACCTTATAAAGGTAAAGGTATTCTCTTCTTGGGTGAAGTGGTTCGTCGTAAGGCTGGTAAATCGGCTGCTAAATAATAGAAAGGAATAAAGTTATGGATAAGAAAATTGCAAGAAGAGCTAAGATTAAAGCTTCCATTCGTACCAAAATTGCTGGTACCGCAGAGCAACCTCGTCTGACTGTATTCCGTTCGAACTGCCAGATTTATGCTCAAGTAATTGATGATGTCAAAGGTGTTACTTTGGCAAGCGCATCGTCGCTGAACATCAAAGATAAAATGACCAAGACCGAGAAGGCAAAGAAGGTCGGTGCTGCTATCGCTGAGGCTGCTAAGGCTGCAGGCATTGAAAAAGTGGTATTTGATCGTAATGGCTATCTCTATCATGGTCGCGTACAAACATTAGCTGACGCAGCTCGTGAGGCTGGTCTTAAATTCTAAAACAAGGAGACTGTATATGAATCGAGTAAAATCAACACAAGACATTGAGCTCAAGGAGCGCCTTGTCGCAGTAAACCGCGTAACTAAAGTTACGAAGGGTGGTCGTACTATGACTTTTGCAGCCATCGTTGTTGTAGGAAATGAGAATGGTATCGTAGGTTGGGGCCTGGGTAAAGCCGGTGAGGTTCAGGCTGCTATCCAAAAGGGTACTGAGTCCGCTAAGAAAAACTTGATCCAAGTGCCCGTACTGAAGGGAACTGTTCCTCATGAGCAGTACGCTAAATTCGGTGGCGCTCGCGTTTATCTCCAACCCGCAACTCACGGTACTGGAGTAAAGGCCGGTGGTGCCATGCGTGCCGTTCTGGAGAGTGCAGGTGTAACGGATATCCTGGCTAAGGCTAAGGGTAGCTCCAACCCTCACAACTTGGTTAAGGCTACCATCCTCGCTCTCAGCGAGATGCGTGATGCTCGTCAAGTAGCTCAAAACCGTGGCGTAAGCCTCGATGTAGTGTTTAACGGTTAAATTTCATTGAACTATGGCTAAGATTAAAATTCAACAAGTTCGTAGCACTATCAAATGCACGAAGAATCAGAAACTGACCATGCAAGCCCTTGGCTTGAAGAAAATGAATCAAGTCGTTGAGCACGAAGCTACTCCTGCTATTGTAGGTATGGTAGAGCATGTAAAACACTTGGTAAAAGTTATTGACTAATTAAATTACTGAAGCATTATGGAATTACATAATTTAACTCCGGCTGCAGGTTCAGTAAAGACCTCGAAACGAATCGGTCGTGGTGCCGGTTCGGGTCTGGGTGGAACCTCTACCCGTGGCGCTAAAGGTGCACAATCACGTTCGGGCTACTCCAAGAAGATTGGTTTCGAAGGTGGTCAGATGCCTATGCAACGTCGTTTGCCGAAATTTGGATTTAAGAACATCAATCGCGTAGAATACAAGGCTATTAACCTGAATATTCTGCAACAATTGGCTGAAACAAAGAAACTTGAAGTAATCGGTTTACCCGAACTCTTTGAGGCAGGCTTTATCAATAAATCCATGCTCGTAAAAATCCTCGGTACCGGTACCTTGACAGCTAAGTTGACGGTTAAGGCTAACGCTTTCTCGAAGAGCGCAGAAGCTGCTATCGTAGCTGCCGGTGGTTCGGTTGAAAGAATCTAATAAACAACGATTATGCGTAAATTAATTGAAACAATCCAAAATATCTGGAAGATTGAAGATCTTCGTAATCGATTGCTGACCACATTATTATTTGTGCTCATCTATCGTTTCGGTTCTTTTATCGTTCTTCCCGGTATTGACCCAACAGCCCTGACTGCCCTTAAGGGACAAACAGCCGGTGGTTTGATGGCTCTTCTGGATATGTTCTCCGGTGGTGCATTCTCCAATGCATCTGTTTTCGCTCTGGGTATTATGCCCTACATCTCTGCCAGTATCGTAGTGCAATTGCTTACAATTGCCGTTCCTTACTTCCAGAAGATGCAAAAAGAGGGAGAATCAGGCCGTCAGAAGATGAACCAGATTACTCGCTATCTAACCGTTGCTATTCTGTTGTTCCAAGGCCCGAGTTACTTGGTTAACTTAAGTGTCCAAATGGCTCAAGCCGGACAATCGTTGGCTATTGGTATGAACTGGTTTACCATCTCATCGACCATTATCCTGTGCGCAGGTTCAATGTTCGTGATGTGGTTGGGTGAGCGTATTACTGACCGTGGTGTAGGAAATGGTATTTCCTTCATCATCTTGATTGGTATTATTGCTCGTTTCCCTGCAGCACTGGTTCAGGAGTTCTCGTCGCGTTTGAACGAAACAGGTGGTTTGATGATGTTCGCCTTTGAAATCATCATCCTGATTTTGGTCTTCGCGTTCGCTATCCTATTGGTACAAGGTACACGTAAGATTCCTGTACAATATGCTAAGCGTGTCATGGGTAATAAACAATATGGTGGAGTGCGTCAATACATCCCATTGAAAGTGAATGCTGCCAATGTGATGCCTATCATCTTCGCACAAGCTATTATGTTCATCCCTATCGCACTTGCCGGTTTCCGTGCAGACGGATCAAGTTGGTGGGTACGTACCTTTATGGACAATAACTCATTTGGATATAATGTTGTATTTGCTATACTCATTATTGCCTTCACCTATTTCTACACCGCTATTATCATCAATCCTGTTCAGATGGCAGAGAACCTGAAGCTGAACAACGGATTCATCCCCGGTGTTAAGCCAGGTAAGAAGACCGCTGAGTATATCGATACGATTATGTCCCGTATTACCTTACCCGGATCAATTTTGTTGGCAATCATCGCAGTTCTGCCTGCTTTCGCCCGTCTATTCGGCATATCGATGAGCTTTGCGCAGTTCTTCGGAGGAACGTCCCTATTGATTATGGTAGGTGTAATCTTGGATACATTGCAACAAATCGAGTCACATCTGTTGATGCGTCACTATGACGGCTTCTTTGAGGGCGGCATGCGCATCAAGGGTCGCTCGGGGGCTATGGCTTATTAATATGATCTATCTAAAGACAGACGAAGAAGTCGAGCTCTTACGCAAAAGTAATCAACTCTTGGGTATGGCTTATGGCGAAGTAGCCAAAGCCATTGCCCCGGGGGTGACTACAGCCGAATTAGATAAGATAGCGCATGATTTTATTTGTGCTCATGGAGGTGTTCCTTCCTGCTTAGGTTACGAAGGTTATCCTGCTACCTTATGTACATCGGTTAATTGTGAGGTTGTTCATGGTATTCCATCCAAGGATGTAGTGCTGCAAGATGGCGATATTGTATCGGTTGATGGTTGTGTCTTGTTGAACGGTTTTCATGCTGATTCGGCTTACACTTTTCCTGTGGGAAACGTCAGCGACGATGTGATGCGTCTATTAAAGACTACTAAGGAGTGCCTCTATTTAGGCATTGAGCAAGCCGTAACGGGTCATCGTTTAGGTGACATCGGTTACGCCATCCAGAACCATGCTGAGCGAGCAGGTTATTCTGTTTGCCGCGAATATGTAGGTCATGGCATAGGTCGTGCGATGCACGAGGATCCAGAGGTCTGCAATTACGGTCGCCGTGGCAATGGTATAGTGCTCAAGTCCGGAATGACATTGGCTATTGAGCCGATGATATTGATGGGGCGCAAGAATGTTGTTTTGGAGGAAGACGGTTGGACAGCCCGCACGGCGGATCGCAAACCGGCAGCACATTATGAATTATCAGTATGTGTGCGCAATGGGAAAGCAGATATATTATCTACGTTCGACTATATTCAACAAGTATTAAAAGATAGATTTATTTAAGTTATGGCAAAACAAGATGCAATTGAAGTAGATGGCACCATTACGGAGGCATTATCCAACGCAATGTTCCATGTACAATTAGAGAATGGTCATGTGATTCTGGCAAGTATTTCCGGTAAGATGCGTATGCACTATATTCGTATATTGCCCGGAGATAGAGTAAAAGTTGAAATGAGTCCGTATGACCTGACTCGTGGACGAATATCGTTTAGATATAAATAAAATCATTAAACTCTTTACAATCATGAAGGTAAGAGCAAGTATCAAGAAGCGCAATGCGGATTGCAAGATTGTACGCCGCAAAGGTAAGCTTTATGTTATTAACAAAAAAGAACCTAAAATGAAGATGCGTCAGGGATAAGGCATTTTCGGATTAGTAAGTTTAAACAATTATCCCAAAGTAAAAAATTATGGCTATAAGAATTGTCGGTGTAGATCTGCCGCAGAACAAGTGCGGAGAAGTCGGATTGACTTACATCTACGGATTAGGTCGTTCAAGCGCAAAGAAGATCCTGGCTGAAGCAGGCGTAGACCCAAGCATTAAAGTGCAGGATTGGACGGATGACCAAGCAGCTAAGATTCGTGAGATCATCGGTGCTAAGTACAAAGTAGAAGGTGATCTTCGTTCAGAAACCCAATTAAACATCAAGCGTTTGATGGATATCGGTTGCTACCGTGGCGTCCGTCATCGTATTGGTTTACCTGTTCGTGGTCAGTCCACCAAGAACAACGCTCGTACGCGTAAAGGTAAGAAGAAAACTGTTGCCAACAAGAAGAAAGCAACGAAGTAATTAACCCACTAAAATCAAACAATTATGGCAAAGAAAACTGTTGCAGCTAAGAAGCGCGTTGTAAAGATTGACGGTGTTGGTCAATTACACGTTATGTCTTCATTCAACAATGTTATTGTAACGATGGCAAATGCGGATGGTCAAGTTATTAGTTGGTCTTCAGCTGGTAAGATGGGCTTCCGTGGTTCAAAAAAGAACACTCCGTATGCAGCTCAGATGGCTGCTACTGATTGTGGTAAAGTGGCTTTTGACCTTGGTTTGAGAAAGGTTAAGGCTTATGTTAAGGGTCCCGGTCAAGGTCGTGAGAGCGCAATCCGCGCCTGCGTTGCTGCCGGAATCGAAGTTACTGAGATTATTGACGTAACTCCAATGCCACATAACGGATGCCGTCCTCCCAAACGTCGTCGTGTATAATAAACATTATTCAAAAATCAAAAAATAAACAATTATGGCAAGATATACTGGACCCAAATCGCGTATTGCACGCCGTTTCGGTGAACCTATCTTCGGTCCGGATAAAGTGCTGGATAAGCGCAACTACGCACCCGGACAACACGGCGTTAACCGTCGTAAAAAGAATTCTGAGTACGGTACTCAGCTCGCTGAGAAGCAGAAAGCTAAATATACCTATGGTGTATTAGAGCGTCAGTTCCGTCTCTTGTTTGCTCAAGCAAGTCGTCAAAAAGGTATTACCGGTGAGATTCTGATTCAATTACTGGAGTCTCGTTTGGACAATATCGTTTACCGTCTTGGTATTGCTCCTACTCGTGCCGCTGCACGTCAGATGGTTAGCCACCGTCATATCACGGTAGATGGTAAGGTTGTGAATATCCCTTCCTTCCAAGTTAAACCTGGTATGATTGTAGCTGTTCGCGAGAAAGCTAAATCATTAGAAGTAATTGCTGCCTCTTTGGAGGGCTTCAACCACACCAAGTATAGTTGGTTAGAGTGGGACGAAGCACAGAAAGCAGGTAAGTATCTGAATGTTCCTGCTCGTGAAGAGATTCCTGAGAACATTAAGGAGCAGTTAATCGTTGAGTTGTATAGTAAATAAAAAATAAGAAATTCATGGCAATATTAAATTTTATTAAACCTGACAAGGTGATCATGTTGGAGTCGAGCAATACTCAAGGAACATTTGAATTCCGTCCGCTCGAGCCGGGTTATGGTATCACAGTAGGTAATGCTATCCGTCGCGTGCTGTTGAGCTCGTTGGAGGGTTATGCTATCTGCTCAATCAAGATTAATGGTATTGATCATGAATTTGCTACTATCCCCGGTGTCATCACTGATGTTACCAATTTGATTCTTAATCTCAAACAAGTTCGTTTGATGCGTAAGGAAGGTATTGAGGAAGAAACCGAAACGGTTACGCTTCGCGTTAGAAAGACTCAGGCTTTCTTGGCCAAGAACTTAGGCGCTGCTTTGCAGAACTTTGAGGTATTGAACCCCGAGCTCTTGCTGGCAGAGATGGATATCACTGCTGATTTTGAGATTACGTTGACCATCAATAAGGGTCGCGGATATGTACCTGCAGACGAGAATCGTAAGGCTAATGATCCTATTGGCGTATTGGCTATTGATTCTATCTACACGCCTATCCGTAACGTCAAGTTCTCGGTTGAGCCGTTCCGTGTAGAACAACGTACGGACTATGAGAAACTGACCTTAGACATCGTAACAGATGGCTCCATCACACCGAAGGACGCTTTGAAAGAAGCTGCTAAGATTTTGATCTATCACTTCATGCTGTTCAGCGATGAGCGCATCATATTGGAGGAAGAGACGACCAAGAGAAATGACTCTTTGGACGAGGAGAGCCTTCGTATGCGTCAGTTGCTCAATCAGCGTCTTCAAGACATGGACCTCAGTGTTCGTGCACTTAACTGCTTGAAGGCTGCTGAAGTGGATACCTTAGGTGCATTGGTTAAATACCACCGCGCTGACCTGTTGAAGTTCCGTAACTTCGGTAAGAAATCTCTGACCGAGTTGGATGAACTGTTGGAGCGCAATGGTTTAGCCTTTGGCATGGATATTAGCAGATACAGACTTGATGAATTATAATCCAAGGGATATCCGTAATCGGATGTTCTAGTTAAAACTAAAACAAACAATGAGACATAATAAGAAATTCAATCATCTTGGCCGTAAAGCAGCCCATCGTGGTGCTATGCTGTCCAATATGGCTTGCTCGCTGATTATGCACAAGCGTATTTCGACAACGTTGGCTAAGGCAAAGGCTCTTCGTATTTACGTTGAACCTCTTCTGACTCGTGCAAAGGAGGACAATATGGCAAATCGCCGTCTTGTTTTCTCTGAGTTGAAGCAAAAAGAAGTTGTAACCGAGTTATTCCAAAACGTAGCAGAGAAGATTGCTAACCGTCCCGGAGGTTACTGCCGTATCCTTCGTACGGGCTTCCGTTTGGGTGATGCTGCAGAGATGTGTATCATCGAGCTCGTTGATTACAATGAGAATATGCTGAAGGAAAAGAAAGCCGCTAAGAAGACGACTCGTCGTGCAGGTGCAAAGAAAGCAGCCGCTGAGGTTGTAGAAGCAGCTCCCGCCGAAGAGGCTAAGGCTGAATAATCCTTATCGGACATAAAGTAAAAGAGGGTATGCTATACAAGGCATGCCTTCTTTTATTGTGAGTCGAGGGTCTCTCGACAGTCTCTCGAGGGTCGACCGCCCACCCGGCAGTCACTCCATAATGGGGTCCCCAGAAGCTCGTGAGAGGTTATGGGGAGAGGAGGAGCACAACTCGCCTATTGATTAAACTTCGTGGCAATCAACCCTTGCGAAGTTGTTGCTCCGACGACGCGCGTCTAAAGTTCCGTAGCATCTCCGTAGCATGTAATGACCTACTAAGCCCCACCGGAAGCCCACAAAAAGCAAGGATCTCGGCCGGTTTGGGCGGGGGGTAGGCGGGGATTCCGCTAGCTGCATGTGGTCGCGAAATGGTCGCCTACTTTAGACGCTTTTTAGTTACTTTTTGATTTTTGGATGATAAAAGTTAATAATCGTACATTTTGGATGAAGGATGTTTGCATATACGGTGCATAATACGTGCATATAGGATGCGAGGCAGAGAACGAACTGTGTTTTCTGCCCCGCATGAGATTAATAAGAGGAAAGTTTTGGAGTTATTTCACTTTTTTGTGGATGGGAGTTAAACCTTTCGTAGTTTACGTATTCGTTGATAGGTTTTATTTAATTCGCTGGCATCGGTTAGCACTTTATTCAGCCGTGCCACGACAGCCTTGGGCGTGCGGTCAAAGTATTTAGCCAGAGAATTAACAGATTGTCCTGCTAGGAATTGTTCCATAAGGTAACTATCCTCGTGCTCCATCCATCGTGTATTATCTTTATACGTCACTCCGGCAGTCTCCATAATCGGCATATCTATACCAACTATCCGACGAACCCTCAAAAGAACTGCCATCGGTGTTCTTTCCATAGTTTCTGCCACTTCACGAATAGTCATCTCCTGACGCATCAATTCCTTCAGCTGAGTCTCTTCCTCCACCGTCCAGAACTCATTATGTCTTAGTGGATGTTGATAATTCGTCATATTACATTGGTTTTATCATTGATTCAATAAAGGCGATAATTGGAGATATTACTCAATCATTGCTGTTCCTCGGGTTGTTCATCAAAGGGCAATATGGGTAAATTACCTTCGGCAGACAGTCTGTCAAAATCAGAAGCGAACAAGCGATCTTGGATAACGCGGTACTTCTCAAACTCTGTTTCGGCGAACTCTTTGGCTACCTCTGCTGTAATGCGACCAGCATCATGCAGGATTTCATCGCCTCCGGCTTTGAGGATAATATCTATTCGCTTTGCCCAATCCTCCATAGTCATGGGGATATGACGCTGAGCCATTCGCTCTGCCAATTCCAACATACCATTCACCAGTTGCGCAAGACTCTCCAATTCTTGCTCCTTGAGATAGTTCTTGGCGATTGACGGAGCGAGAGCCTTCCTGTTGAACTACCCCAATTTTCTGGGTAGTTCGATCTTGCATCAATTCTCCCTCTTGATAAATGTTCTGCAAATGAAAACCAATCGTCTTTGCTTCGACCCCAAACAACTCGCCCATAGCGGCTTGAGTTGCCCAAATTGTCTCGTCGCAATACACAACCTGTACGCCTTTCTCTTGATTGGCTGCAAGGAAAGTCAAGAACTCAGCAGTACTATTTCGTATTTCAAGTATTTTTGCCATATTACATTGGTTTTATCATTGATTCAATAAAATGGTTTATAACACTCGTAAAGATGCATCATTATAAATTACTGCATTTTTTTGACCGCCATGTCAATATAACGTGTATCCTCCTCGCTTAAATTATATTTGGCATAAAGTTGTTTATCTATCTCATCTATACTCCTGCTCCATTTAATATCAGATGATTCCGAAAAATCTTGGAGTGGAATGTTATTCCACACTTTTGGATTTTTATTACCTTGAGTCACTTTTTTAGTAGCCAACATTAAACGAGCAAACCTTGTCTTTAGATACTTAAGTAAATTCTCGGCTTCTATCTGGGTGTTAAAATCTCCAATAGTTATAAAAGTCTCTGTCGCACCTTCATTTGGTTTTCCAACAAATGGATCAGCCAACGTCTCGCCTATGGATCCAGTGCCATTCGTACTAGCAACGAAAACTTTATATTTCTTATAATTTGATGGCGGGACTAAATATTTCTCGTTAAAGAAATAGCTTATTCGTTGGTTCTCTGCCCTCCCATATATCAAAGCATACTGCGAACCATCATTAGGTATTTGAGAGAACAACACCTTCCCGAACTTTGCAAAAGCTGGAGATGACAAATATCTTTTTGAACCCCCTGATACTTTCCTTTCTAGCGACGGATTCTCCTTAAAAAACAAGGGACTGAATTTGTATGAAGTATTAGAGTATACTATTTCGGATAAACTATGTTCTAATGGGAGGACCTTCTCTAATATTGACCTTATCTGGTTATTTTTTGCATAATTACCAATGGGGGGTACTTCCTCCTGTAAATTACGCATGCAGATAGCCACGCCTCCCTTAATGTCTACATTTTGGAAAAACACCTTTGAATTTTCATTGTATCTCACTACCTTCAAATGAGTGTCATTTAACATTCTCTGATTCCAAGTAGATGGGGTTTTACCAGCATTAAATAAAAATCTTCCGGGTGTAATAAGTGTGGCAATAGGAGAAAGCTCGAATGCTAAATCATAAAACAAATGATATACAGGCGGTTGTTCTGATCTGTTCTCTATATTTTGTTGATACGGAGGATTTCCTACAACTGCTTTAAATTCAAAATTATTTGTTGCCATATTTTCTATTCCCCAATAGGAGTATTGTTTTAATTGTTCTACAAATGCTGTTTTCTGTTCGTCATTTTTTAAGATTTCAATCAAGTCTCTTTCATGGTTGCATCTTGTTGCTATGCTTCGATAGCCTCTCAAAACCCGTTCAGTAATGCGTCTTGCCATCGGTGTCTTACATAGGACAAATAGTTGTTCGGATAGTATTTGGTTCCAAATTCCTAATTTCTGTTCTTCTGTAAGTTTCATTGGTTGTTCTGCGCATCGATATCGGAAAAGTGTATACGCTAACCACAAGGGATAAATACCTGATTTAGAATTTATTTCTAAAAGTTTAGAGTCCTTGGCAAAAATTTCTTTAGTTATGGGAACATTTTCGATTAAGATTGGGTCAGTCGTCTCCTTGGTGTAATTTGCGTCTTTAAAGAATGAATATCCACCAATAGTTTCGGTCATGTGTAGATTAACTACACGCCATGGTGTTAAGACTGTCTCCTTATCCGGATAGTGAAAGCGTTGTAAGATATGAGCCATTTTCATAACTCTTTCCTCAACTGGTAATTCGTCAGCATTATGAGTATCTTCTAGAAGCAATTGAGTAGAAGTTAAGAAATAGTCATTATTAAACAAATGCGATACTTCAAGAAACTTCTCTTGTGTAAACCCTTTAGGCATAAATTGCTCCCAATCTTCCCTGTCCATATCATGCACAAAGTTCACTAACGACCAATGCTCAGTAGAATCAATAGCACCGAATAAGAGCAATGGGAAACGTTTCGCGATAGATCCCATCAACTGACGATAGCGGCGTAAGGACTCTGCATAGTTATTACGTGGTTTTTTTGTGTTTTTCGGTTTGTTTGTTGTGTTAGATTTTTCTCCATCATTATCTCCTTCTTCTGAAGAGCCATCTTCACCAGTCATTCCTTGGTCGTTAACATTAATCTTACCCTCGTTAGACATTGCTTTGTTGTTAGCATTTCCAAATAACGATTCAATCCCCGTCAATCTTTCTAAATCTTCCTTGGACACTTCATCAAATCCCATGAATAAGCGATGGCTATTAAAACCTTGACGATATATTTGGTCTGCTATGGCACGATGGACTTGCTTCATGAATGACAATGTATCAAAAGCTTTTGTCTGACTACCATCTATAGCAATAATAGGGCAATAATGCATAAATTTTCCAATGTAACGTGCATGAGCATCGTCGTGATGTCCATTTTCTCTTTCCGTAGCTTCTTCTCCACTCTTACCCTCGTTTAATTTCCTTGTTACATTCAAGAAATCCTCCACCACTGTAACAGTCCGGTCTGGAGCAAAATCAAAAGCATAGCATTCACGTTTAATGGTTCCATCCGTAGCCGGAGATTGTACTCGGAAAATGGTTTGCATATAAGAAGCAGCCTTTGTGCTATATGAACCTGCTAACATCAAAACCGCTGTCCACTCAGGAACCGTAACACCTGTGGTCAATCGACCGCAAGAGATAGTAATGGTCTTTTCATTTTCGGCAATAGCCTTCTTAACTTTCGTTAATGCAGCCTTTATTTCTGCAGCCTTCTTTTCAATATTTTCAAGTGTGTCATCACCAATATCCGTAGCGTCTACATCCTCCATCGCTAATGTGTGGCCATCACCTGCAACATTAACCACCGCATAGTTGCGGAATATAGGATGATTATTTAACATTAAGGTAAGAGCAGCGGCCGCCTTAACGCCAGGAACAACCCAAAATGTATGCTCAAAATAATGGCGGAACACCTCATGGGCAAATGGATAATTACTCTCCGCATCATCCTTGCTTAGTAAATCTAAGAATAGGCGTACATCATCCTTATGTACAAAATCACCCACAATGGCATCCAATGGCATTTCTTCACCATCTTCATCTATATCACCTTTCCAAACTCTAAAGAACTCCGTAAAGTTAAAATAATCATCTTCTGCATGCTTATAGTGTTCAAATGCAGACCCCAAACTATAGGTTAGCATATTAAGACGAGGGAGTCCTTCATAGGGATTTTTAACACCTGGATGTTTCTCATCCCATGTCTCTTTTGCTTCTTGTTCCCTTACATAATCCCACGTGTATATCTCTTGTCCCTCAAATTGATTAAGGATATTAAATGGGGTACCAGAGAGATATAGGAATTTAGGCGATTTTTTATTTAACTGTTGAATAACCTTTTTACCTAATGTCGTTTGTGTCCCCTCATGAGCCTCATCCAAAATCACCAAATCCCACGGAGCAGAAAATATCTCTGCATTCTTATCAAATTTACCACCTGTCTCCTTCGAACCACGCAAATCCTGCATGGAAATGAAATAAATATAATGTTTGCCTGTTTTCTGCAGATCACGTTCAAGCGTTTTAAAGTCTTGTCCGAAACCACCTGGGGGAACAGACCCGTCATGTCTTGGTTTAGTTCCTCGCTGATAATTCTCAAACTTAATTTTGTCAAAGTCTTCAAACCATCCATCTCTAACTGCAGGCCTATGTGTAAGAATGAGAGTGCGCTTACAATTCATACGACGAACTGTCTCCAACGCACATAGTGTCTTACCAAAACGCATTTTAGCATTCCACAACATTTTATTCCCATATTCAAAATGAATCAAAGTTCTGCGAACCGCATCGTCTTGCTCTTCGCGGAATTCAATTTCCTTTTCAGGTATAGAGTGCTTAGGTGCTTCTAATGACTGCCTTTCTTCTTTGACCGCTTTAATTGCATTTTGTGCAGTAGTTAAATCTACAGGATACCATTCATCTGCGGTACTGGCATCAAATATATGTTTCTTGTAACCACTATTTTCCAGAACAGCATGGACATCGTGATCATCAAAATAACGACCTTTCCCCTCTTCATTCTTGTAATAAGCCAACTCCGTGTACAAAAGGTCATACTTAAAGCCTCCTGTATTCAACTCTTGCTTAATACGAACTCGAGCCGCATCAACCATCATAGGGTCATTGGGCTCTGGAATAAAATCTTCCGGAACGCTAACAGAGGCCTTCCCGATTTTTAGCAAGCCTTCATGATCTGGATAAGGTACACTAAATATATAAATTAGCGTGTACTCTCTTGTTGCTTGTAGTACTGCCATATCTTATTTTTTATTTACAAGTTCTTCAAAGGTTATTTTTCTAGATCCTCTTTGACGACCACTACTGGACCAAAGGGTTATCTGAGCTTTAATGCCAACTGCCGATGCTTTAGGTTCTTCTTCAAAGAAGTTCATTTCTAAAGTCTTCTCTTGTCGGCTATCGGAATATGGAACAATATATTTAATACCATCCATCTGCCATATATTCCATGAAATCCATTCTGCTACACATTGCAAACTTTGAGTATTAAGTTCTATCGCAATATTGTGCTTTTTACAGAATGCACAGAAATACTCAATATATGTAATTAGTATATTTTCACGGGCAATCAAGAGACTATCTCCTTGCCATTCAAAACCATATATGTTACGTATAGCACGTTGTGCCCATTGTTTCCAATCCTCTACATTCTTCGCGTTTTCATTCACCACACGCAACTTTCTATCCAATAAGCCTACACGATGGTCTAAGTCTTCAATAAATACACCTGTGGTAGTATCATATCTGCTAACCAAATATGGAGCCTCTCCACAACAAATTTCAATACGACGGTCCATAACATAATCCATCCATGTCTTACCTTTCGGGAAAGTAATAGGCTTGGTGGTATGCGTCCATGTATGGTCCTCGTTTTCATGGTTGAACACGTCTTTGCAACCAAACCAAGCCTCATCTACTTGGTTATTTTGCGCATTACATACCCATGATGGAGTAAAGACCTCTGCCTTTTGTTTTACGCGATGCAATTGTTCCTCTTTGCTCTTAAATGCACGGGGACGAATCACACGACCTTTATGCTTAGTAATTGCGACAATGGAAATTTCATCTGTTATATTATATCCTTCTCCTCTCTTACGATAATTATCGGTAGCCCAGATAATATGTCTATGTTTCTTTCCATTGGAGGAAGAATCCATCGTTTGGTCTCTAAGAATGGTCTCTAAGATTAAGCCTTGCTCATCCAAAGAGAAGATATTGTCCTCAAGAATGTCAATGCTATTTATCAGTTGCTGAATTAAATTATTCCGCTGCTCATTCTTGATACTATATATAAAGCGATTGTAAATTGTCTTTCCTGCAAATGATTTAGGGATGTAGTAGGGACCTATCAATTGTTGCAGTAATTTTTGAATCTCCAATTTTTCAAACTCTACAGGCTCCCCAAAAGAATAGCACAAATAATCATGGTTTGGAGATGGATATTCTAATTTAGCAATTTCATCTTTGGAATACGTCTTAATTTCCAAAACTGGATAAATAACATAAGCACTCTGTTTTCCACCATTGTGCAAGATAAGGAAGTCCACATTCTTATAATCTTTGCTTTGCGGATTAACCCCCGGTGAACTACCTTTCCTTATACGTGCAGGATATATCTTATTCTTCTGAATCCATGCCTTCTTCTCTTTACGGCAGTAGCCGACCAAAAAGCGTTGGTCTGCATAATCACGGAATAACCGAGGTACATTCTTCTCCTCTATTCCTTCAAATACAAGTGTTGGTGATATGTTCTTATCTTCTTTCATTGTCCGTTTAAATATCCCCTTTGTGGACAGGGGTTGGGGTGCTTTTTTATTTCAGCATTTCGGACAAGAACACATATGGACACAAAAAAAGCAGGTCCGAATTTCTCGTCCTGCTCCTTTAGGCCGTAGGAAGTGCCCACTCAGTCAGAACGAGCAACTCAGACCTGCCGGTATATGACTATACGCAACTATACACCATACCCTATTTAGGATATAGTAATAATATGCGAAATTATCACATACACGGCATCAGTTGTTGCTTCGTCTTGGACTGATGTTTTTGAATTTCCTACGTTCAAAGGAGCCAAGATTAAAGCGTCAAATGACGCCAATTATCAATATGTCCCCCTGTTTAACGTCAGTGGGTGACGAGGTTATATAGTTCTATTTACCTTCTTGTGTGGCTTGCTTTAATTGTTTCAAACTTTGGTAATAGTCTTCTTCTACAGGAGAAAGTGTACGAGTTTGATATTTGCGATATTCTTCTAAAACCTTAGTTTTTGCCTGCTCCATAGAGATGTGTCCGGCATCTTGCAAAACCTCTCCTCCTGAAAGACGAATCAAGCCATCTAATGCACTCACAAAATCTTGCATCATCATGGGGCGATGTTGTTCTGCCTGTATCTCTGCAATGTCAAAGTAAGCAGAGACCATGTTATTTAGCCGTTTAAGTTCAGGCTCATCCAAGTAATTCTTGGCAACTTGCACTTCTGCTTTAGTAGGCTGTGCTCCCCTAAATGATTGAAGTCCCATAAATGGTTTCTCAGCATCTGCACGTAGCACCATTAGTTCGCCAGCGGTGTGACCGTGTACGGCATAGTGGAACTTATTTTGTACAATTTTAAAGAATAGTTGGCTTTGTTCTGCCTTAGGATTGTAGTCAGCGCTAGTAGCGTATAAATCCAACACCTGGCGATACATCACCTTTTCTGACGAACGTATATCGCGGATGCGATCAAGTAATTCTTTCCAATATGCACCACCTGCATTACCCTTTAATCGCTCATCATCCATCGTAAATCCTTTGACAATGTACTCATGGATGCGCTTTGTCGCCCACTGACGGAATTGTGTACCACGAACAGACTTAACACGATAACCAACAGAGATAATAACATCTAGGTTATAATAAGCAACTTGATCATCTATAGCTCCACGATAACCACGATTTACGACTGTTGCAAATTTTGCAATCGTCGTCTCACGAGATAATTCCCCTTCCTCAAATATATTCTTCACATGCCGACTAATAACGGACTTATCACGTTGGAAAAGTGCTGCCATTTGGTCCAAAGAAAGCCAAACAGATTCATCCTTTAACTGAACATTCAGTTTGGTAGAACCATCCTCTGTTTGATAGATGATTAGTTCTCCTTGAGATGTTATGTTAGTTTGTTCGTTCATGCGCTCAATTTTGATTGCAAAATTACAAATAATTTTTGGAATATGCAAGAAAAAGTGAAATTTTAGATAAAAATATTTTGGGGTAGGTAGGGCAAGTAGGGCAGGTATTTTCCATAAAGTATATATATTTATACACCCCTCACGCGTGAGCAGGCAGTATATATTTATAAAGGTTTACCAATTTTACCTGCCCTACTTACCCTACCTGCCCCAAAAAGCACCTAACGTTTAGTGTGTAACGTTTAGCGAGAATTAAATGCAAATAAAAGTGAGATTTAAATAAAAATCTCCTATCTATTTTGATGTAGATAGACGATATATCATGGTTTATATATCCTGCGGTAATTAAGAAATCCTTGACAACCACATAACGTAGGAATTATCAATTTTCTAATTGGCGGGGAGCGTTGCTCAGTGACCAATAGAGTCCCACTAAGGCGATGTCCATGCTAAGGTCCTTAAAGAGCATAAAGCCAAAAGACTGCTGCAAGAAAGGTACCAGAGGAAGCAGGAAAATCAAGAACAGAATAAAGGGGAAGCCTAAGATGGCATTGGTTAATGCCCACCACCGAGCATGAACAGCGGCAGGAATATGTATGAACATCATGATGAACATGCAACTTAATTGGAAATAAGACCCCAAATAAATCAGTTTGAACCACCATGAACTGCCTACCCAATGCACATCGGGATCGCAGCCGGCATAACGCCAGCAGAAAAGATGCAAGAGAATCAATATCACGGAAGTAGCAATCACTATCCATAAAGTTTCCTTGATAACTCGCGCCTTCTCCTGCCAATTAACTAACAAATACGTGGAGTAAATCAATAATAAGGCATATAGGAAAATATCCATTGCGGACGATAATAACGCTAAACTATTAACCGGCAACATCCCCTCTGCATCGGGAATATGCAACAGAACACGGAATAAGACAACAATGCTCATCCAAAAAGCAAACTGACGAGACTGATATAAAAGGTTGTTCATGTGGTATGAATTTTATTCAATATTTGAAATCAGGGTGCAAAGATACTGAATTTTTATGAATTACACAAATAAAAACACCTTAAAAATGATTAAATATTCATTAAAAACGTCACGTGGAAACTGAAAGAGTGAAAAAAGTTTCCAAAAAATTTGTTTATATGAAAAAAAAGTTGTAATTTTGCACGCTTTTTTGCGAGAAAGGGTATTATATGTCGGAAAATCAGAAGGAAAATATCATTCGTGTAGCCAGAGAAAAGATTGGTGTAGCGGGACTTAGATCGGTCTCGATAGATGATATATGCCGTGAGTTAGGCATGTCGAAAAAGACTTTCTATGTATATTTCAAGACCAAGGATGAGTTGTTAGATGCTTTGTTGCGTCTGCATGAAGCGTCGATTCAAGAGAGTATAGCCGCCAAGACCAAAGGCAAGTCGTTGCTGACGATAGTGACCAATTATCAGTCGTTGCTGCGCAATATAAATGATGTGCGCCAAGTTCCGGTTGTGCTGTATGACCTGAAGAAATACTATCCGCAGCAATTGACTGCTCACTTGCAGCGATTGAGACTGATTAACCAAGAGATTACGGCACGATTTTTGCACCAAGGCGTAGAGGAGGGGCTTATTCGTGAGCACTTAGATGTGGATGCCACTGCTCGTGTGTTGGCATCAATGCACCAAATTATGATAGATAAACTATCCGAGGCACAGAATCATCCTACTATTTTATCGGACACTAAGTTGGCAATGGATATCTTCTTCCGCGGATTATTGAGCGATGCCGGATTGGAACAGATAAAGAACTTAATAAACAAGAACGGTAAAACAGATACAAGAATTAAATAAGATATGAAAAAGATTGTTTTGATGATGGTAGTGGGTTTATCCCTACCACTTATGTCGCAGCAGCCGTTGATGACGGACTCGTTGCGAATGATGTTGGATGCTGTATCGGAGCAGCAGTACACATCTCAATTATCCCTCTCTTTACAGGAGGCTCAGGAGTATGCGGTGCAACAGAACCGCACCTTACAGAATGCTTCTATTGATGCCAAGCGTGCGCATGCTCAACGCTGGCAGACGATTGCTGCTATGTTGCCCCAGTTGGATGGTAGTATAGGTAAGACGGTGATGTATGATGATGAGTTTAACGAGAAGAAAATCTCGTTGGATCCCTCTCAGCCCCCTATGTCGATGTCGCCTTGGACGTATGGTTTGACGGCATCTATCGGACTGAATGGTCAGGCCATAGTAGGTGCGCTGCTCAATAATCTGGCGATTAAGATGCAGGATATCACGTATCAGCAGTCGGAGTCCGACTTGCGTGCTAATGTGGTGGAGAGCTACGTGGCTGTGCTAGTGATGGAAGATGTCGTGGCATTGATGGACAGCAGTTTGGCTAATATGGAGAAATTAGCGGAGCAGACCGACCGCATGGCTGCCGTAGGTGCTATTGAGTCCACGCAGGCCGACCAGTTACGCGTGCGCGTTAATCAATTAAGGAATACCGCCATGCAGAATAAACGCAGTACGGTATTGGCCTATAATGCCCTGCGTGTGCTGCTGAATGTAGATGCACAAACGGAATTGGTGCTGACCAATCAGTTGCATGATGTCATCTCGCCGGAGAGTGCATTAAGCGTGCTATTTGAAGGATTCGATATACATAATAATTTCAATTATCAGTTATTAGAGAAGAATGTAGATTTGGCTAAACTTAATCTGCACATGGCGGGTTGGGCTTACGGACCAACAGTGTCTGCCTACTACCAATATAGTTATCGCGACTATGGTAAGGATGGCGGTTTCACGATGATGAACTCGCCTCATACCGTGGGCTTTACGTTAACGATGCCGTTATGGTCCAGTGGCGTTCGCGCAGCCGGAGTGCATGATAAACGATTGGCACTTCAACAGGCTAAGAACACCTTCTCGGAGATGTCAGAGAACTTAAATATCCAGTATCAACAACTGCGTTATAACCTGACGAATGCTTACGAGACGTATGCCACCGAGAATGAGAATATCAGCGTGGCTA
Organism: Candidatus Colicola equi; assembly: GCA_018066175.1. Taxonomy (GTDB): domain Bacteria; phylum Bacteroidota; class Bacteroidia; order Bacteroidales; family Paludibacteraceae; genus Colicola; species Colicola equi. Next base: position 39,204 of record JAGHRV010000053.1, read on the forward strand.
AACGTGTGTTCCAGAACGTGAGCAATAAGTATAACTGGGGTGCAGCCTCGGCCATTGAGTTGACCAATGCATCCAATGATTTGATTACGGCTCAGTCCTCTTACGTGCAGGCTGTGCTGGAATTGGTGAATGCAGAAGTAGAGTTGAATAAATTTTTAAACAATAAATAATATGACAAACAAAACTTTTTATTTGGTAGCCGCAACCATGGTATTAGTCGCATGCGGCAAAGAAGCTACCGTTCAGGAGCAGGAAAAAGTAGAGATTGTGAAGACGATGACCTTGCAACCTCGCCGTGTACAACGTCAATTGTCTATTTCGACCAATCTGCAGGGATATGAGACGGTGCAAGTTGCTCCGAGTGTACAAGGCCGAATTGAACATATCTACGTAGAGGTAGGTGACGAAATCAACCGCGGTGATTCGTTGGTTAGAATGGATCAGACCCAATACCGTACTGCTCAGTTGACGATGGCTAACTTAGAGACCGAGATGACCCGCATGAATGCTTTGATTGAAACAGGTTCGGTTAGTCAACAGGCCTACGACCAGGCTAAGTTAGGTTATGATCAAACCAAGGAGAACTTGGCCTTCCTCAAGAAGAACACCTACTATCGCGCTCCGTTCAAGGGTGTGGTAGCTGCCAAGAACAACGAGGATGGTGAGTTATACGGCGGTGCTCCTATCCTGTCTATCACGCAGGTGGATCGTCTCAAGGCTTTGATTGCTATTCCTGAGAGTTATATCCCATTGATTAAGGAAGGTAAGAAACTGACGTTGGAAAGTGCTATCTATCCCAATGAGGTCTTCCCGGCTTTCATTGAGATTGTTTATCCGACGGTAGATGCTGCTACGCATACTTTCCAATGCAAGGTGCAAATCCCCAATGGCAAGCGTCTATTGCGTCCGGGTATGTACGTAACGACTACCGTGCCACTGAATGAAGAAGATGTGATATGTGTTCCTTATCAATCCGTCGAGAAACTGGTGGGAGCAAATGACCGCTATGTGTTCCTCAATAATAACGGCGTAGCACAGCGTGTGGCTGTTGAATTAGGACAGCGCATAGGCGAGGATGTAGAGATTATTGCACCGGAGATTGTGCCTGGTGCAGAATATGTATATGTAGGACAACACCGTCTGGTAGATGGCGTTAAACTGCAAACAACCGATTCAATAAATGAAAATGCTAACTAAACTATGAGTATTTACAGAACTTCAATACAAAACCCGGTAACTACTGCCCTTATCTTTGTGGCAGTTATTATCATTGGTTTATTCAGCTTTACGCAGCTGCCTATTGACCAATTCCCGGAGATGGATCCTCCATATATCACGGTGATGACCACTTATCCGGGTGCTTCGGCCTCGGAAATGGAGACAAACGTGACCAAGGTGATGGAGAATGCTCTCAACTCCACGGACCATTTGAAACACTTGACCAGTAAGTCCAAGGATAATATCTCGATGGTGACTCTTGAGATGGAGTGGGGCAGTAATATGGATGAAATCACGAACGATGTGCGGTCGTATGTGGATATGGTGAAGGATAACCTGCCGGATAACTGCGGTACTCCGGTTATCTTCAAACTCTCTACATCGTCTATGCCTATCGCCATGTATGCCATTACGGCAGACGAGTCGTATGCCGGTTTGGATAAATTGCTCAACGATGAGATTGTTCCTCAGTTGAACCATATTGATGGTATTGGTAATATATCGTTATCCGGTTCGCCGGACCGCTATGTATATGTCAACCTGGACCAGCAGAAATTGGATGCATACGGATTGACTTTGGAGCAGGTGGGTTCGGTGGTTTCGGCTAATAACCTCAACCTTTCTTCCGGTACCGTTAAGATGGTGAAGGAACAATACCAGATGCAGGTTCGTTCCGAGTATATTGAGTCCAGCGAGATAGAGAACCTGATGGTGACTATGTTACCTACCGGTCAGCAGGTCTTTGTGCGCGACATCGCCACCGTCAAGGATACCATCAAGGACTTGTCCTTGGATGAAAAAGCCAACGGCCGTGAGGCCGTGCGTTTGGTGATTGCCAAACAAACCGGAGCTAATACCGTGGCCGTTTGTCAGGGTGTGAAGAAAGAGTTGGAACGCATTCAGAAACAGATTCCTTCGGATATCAAGATTGAGAAGATCTATGAATCCAGTGAGAATATCCAGAACTCCATCAATTCCTTGGAAGAGTCGGTGCTCTATGCCTTGCTGTTCGTTGTATTAGTGGTGCTGTTCTTCTTAGGCAAATGGCGTGCGACCATCATTATTGGTATCACTATTCCTATTGCTTTGATTACCGCTTTCGCGTACCTTAAATTAGTGGATTCATCCATCAATATCATTTCGCTTTGCTCACTTACGATTGCTATTGGTATGGTAGTGGACGATGCGATTGTGGTATTGGAGAACATCACTAAGCACGTGGAACGCGGCGAACACCCTCGTGAGGCTTCTATTTATGCTACTAACGAGGTGTGGATTAGTGTTATTGCAACAACATTAGTGCTGGTCGTGGTATTCGTGCCGCTAACCATGGTAGGAGGTATGGCCGGTATTATGTTTCATGAATTAGGATGGATTGTGACGATCGTATGTTGTACTTCTACATTAGTAGCCATTACGTTAACACCTATGTTGTGCTCCAAGATGCTTAAGCCACGTCGAGTGCATGTAGATGAGAACGGTGACCTGATTGATGACGATGCCAATGCCAATACGTGGTATGATCGTACGGTGGTTAAGTTCCTAGATAAAGTGGACGAGAAATATGCGCAGTCCTTGGGTTGGTGCCTTAAGCATAAGGTGGTTACCTTCACTGTTCTGTTCGCTTTCTTTGCTGTTTCGCTGCTGCCTATTATCACCGGTAAGGTGGGCTTTGACTTTATGCAGGAGCAGGATAACGGACGACTGAACGTAACGGTTAAGTTGCAGCGTGGTACACGTATTGAAGAGACGCTAAAGACGGCCGCTAAGTTGGAGGCTCGCTTCCGCGAATTAGTGCCGGAGATTGAGATGATCTCTACCTCTGCCGGTTCAAATGACGATGCATCTATTTCGGCGATGTTCTCTACCACAGAGAATAACAAGATATCTATGACCGTTCGTACCAATAAGAAATGGGAGCGTGAGCGTTCTATCTTTGAGATTGCTGAGTTACTGCGTAAAGAGATGGCTACCTATCCTGAGATAACTGAGTACCAAGCAACGGCATCCAGTGGTATGGGTGGCGCTCAGTCCAACACAGTAGATGTAGAAATCTACGGTTATGACTTTGCAACCACGTCTCAGGTGGCAGAGAAAGTGCGTTATTTAGCTTCGCAACTGCCTGGCGCTCGTGACGTAACTATTTCCCGTGAAGATGACCGTCCTGAAATTAAGATTACGGTGGATAAAGAGAAAGCCTCTCGCTTAGGTTTATCTTCTGCCACTATCTCTCAGTACCTGCGCTATCGTGTATATGGTATGCCTTGCGGCTACCTCAAGGAAGATGGTTCGGAGTACGATATCCTATGCCGACTTCAAGAGGAAGACCGCAACTCGATTGAGGATATTTTGGACCTGACGCTGCCAACGGCTACAGGCGGTCGTGTTAAACTGAGTGAAGTGGCTTCGATAGGTGAATATTGGGCTCCCCCTACGATTGAACGTAAAGCGCGTCAACGTATCGTTACTATCAAGGTCTTCCCTTATAAGACCTCTCTGGGCGACTTGGCTAATATGATTGAGAAAGAAGTGATGTCGCAAATCGATTTGCCTACCGGATATAGTTACCGCCTTGCCGGTACGTTTGAAACCCAGGAAGAGACCTTTGGTAATATGGGTTTATTGGGCTTGCTGATTGTGATTCTGGTTTATATCGTGATGGCATCTCAGTTTGAGTCCTTCTCTAAACCGGGTATTATCATGTTCTCTATCCCATTTGCTATCTCCGGTGTGTTGATTGCGCTATGGTTAACAGGTCGCTCGCTGGATATGATTGGTGCCTTGGGTCTGGTGCTGTTGGTAGGTATTGTGGTGAAGAACGGTATTGTGCTGGTGGACTATATCAACCTGATGCGTGAGCGTAAGATGCCATTGGATGAGGCGATTATGGTTTCCGGCCGCAGTCGTATCCGTCCGGTCTTGATGACCGCCTTCACGACGGTCTTAGGTATGGTACCAATGGCAGTATCCAATGGTGAAGGTGCCGAGATGTGGCAACCGTTAGGTATCGTGGTAATCGGTGGTCTAACCGTTTCTACGTTCCTCACCCTGTATATTGTACCTATTCTCTATGGTGCTATATCCAAAGAGGATGCGGACGAAAAACAACGCAAACTGCGTGAGAAATTTATCTTTATGGATATCAAGGTGAAGAAGAGTTGAGCGTTGAGCGTTTAGAGTATAGAGATTAGAGTTTAGAGTTATGAAAAGTGTAATGATTGTTTTCAACCAAGCTAATACGGAGCGGGTTGAGTATATGTTAGATATATTAGGTATTCGTGGTTGGACTTTCTTTGAGCATGTCCAAGGTCAAGGAACGAATACCGGTGAACCTCGTCGTGGCACGCATGCCTGGCCCGAGATGAACTCGGCTGTTATTACCGTTGTGGAGGATGCTAAGGTGCCTGAACTGCTGGAATCGGTGCAAAAACTGGATGCCCGCAATCCGGTAGTGGGTGTTAAGGCCTTTACGTGGAATATAGAACAAATGGTATAGAAGGAGGTTCTGTGTTTTTTGATGAATTAGCTCTTTCTGACGGAGTGCTGGATGCCCTGTGGGACATGCACTTTGATGTTTGCACGCCGGTGCAGGAACAAACTATACCGGTTATTTTGGACGGACGAGATGTGATCTCGTGCGCCCAAACCGGTACCGGCAAGACGGCTGCATATATCCTGCCGTTACTCACTAACCTGGAGTACGATAATCATGATGTGGATAAGATGAATGCCATCATCATGGCTCCTACGCGTGAGTTAGCCCAGCAGATAGACCAACAGATGCAGGGGTTCGGCTTTTATGTGCCATTCTCGTCCGTGGCGGTGTATGGCGGAAAGGATAATGATGCGTGGGGTAATCAAACATCAGGACTGCAAAAAGGAGCAGACGTAGTGATTGCTACGCCGGGACGACTGCTGTCGCTCATCAATATCTATAATGTAGATTTTTCAGGAGTTAAGTACTTCATCTTAGACGAAGCGGACAGGATGTTAGATATGGGCTTTTATGACGATATCATGTCTATTTATCGTCGTATTCCTTCGTCTTGCCAGAAAATCATGTTCTCGGCCACTATGCCTCCGGATATTCGCAAGATGGCAAAGGCTATCATGCATAATCCTGTTGAGGTGCAGATAGCTGTGGCACGCCCGCCGGAAACGATTCATCAGATGGCGGTGGATGTATATGAACCGCAGAAAGTACCATTCGTCCAGCAACTATTATCCAATCAGGTGGAAGGCTTTAAGGCTACTTCGGGCTGGAAAAAAGTCATTCTTTTTGTAGGCAAGAAGCAGCGCGTTAAGGACCTGACTATAGCCTTGCGCCGCATGGGATTGGATGCACGGGCGATGCATTCGGACTTAGAGCAGAAAGAGCGAGACGAAGTAATGCTGGACTTCCGCAATGGCAAGGTAGATGTGCTGGTGGCAACCGATATCATTGCACGAGGCATAGATGTAGATGATATACCGTTGGTCATTAATTACGATGTACCTCGTGATGTGGAGGACTACGTGCATCGTATTGGACGCACGGCACGTGCCGAGAACTTAGGTGCAGCAATAACGCTGATCTCTAAGGAGGATCAACGGTTCTTCTATAAGATTGAGAAGTTCTTGAAAAAAGACATTGAACGTATGGCTGTGCCCGCTGCTTTAGGTGAGACTCCTACAGCTTACGTATGCGCCACTCGTTCGGGTAAAGGTTATTCAAACGGTTCCCGACGTTCTTCGCGAAACCGATGGGCACGTCCTGGTAAGTCAAGAGCAAAGTTCCAAAAGGCCAATCGTGGTTAGGCAACGCTTCGGTACGTAAGTAACTGAGGGCATCGGCTAAATTCAATTCAATATTTTGGAAAGCATCTTTCTTTAGCGCCTTAGACATACTTAAAGCATGTTGTGGGGACGCTCCTTTGCCGCGTATCTCGGCAATACCAAAGCCTGTGCAAATACACGTCAATTGGTCCCAAAGATAATCCACTAATGCTTTGTACTTCATCGGATAGGCCGTCATGAAACGGTCGCTTTGCCGAATAGCCCAGTCATCAGGTTCGATAAGCCAACTGCGCATGGTGTCTTCAAACTCTAATGGCAGAATCTTATGCTTGGGCTCTTTGATTTTATAAGGAGCAAATATCTCTTCGTGCTTGCGAATAATACATACGTAGAATCCTTCGCCTTTCACTTTATGCGGGTAGAAATGATAACCTACTTCTCCTTCTTCAATACCCCAATCGTCCTCGTATGACAAGGGCAGGATGTCTCCGCCTAAGCATTCGGCTATCCATTGTGCATTGCCTTCGTCCTCCTCGTTGTTGAAGGTGCAAGTAGAGTAAATCATGATACCTCCGGGCTTGAGGGCATCCCATACATCCATCAGAATCTTCCGTTGCCGCTCTGCGCACATCTGCACATTACGCATGCTCCATTCGCTGCGTGCCTCTTCGTCCTTACGGAACATACCTTCGCCGGAGCAAGGAGCATCTACTAACATGCAATCAAATAGATTGCGGGTCTTTTCTCCAAAAGTAGCAGCGTCATTATGGGTGACAATGGTATTGCCATTGCCCCATTTCTGAATGTTCTCACTCAAAATAAACACTCGCTGTCTAACTACCTCGTTGGCTATCAATAGACCTTCCTTACCTAAGAATTGGCTAATTAATGTGGCCTTGCCTCCGGGCGCAGCACATAGATCCAGCACGATGCTGTCCTTATCAACATACTGCTCCAGGATGCGCTCTATAATCATCGAACTGGCCTCTTGCACATAATAACATCCGGCATGGAAAAGCGGGTCCAGCGTGAACTGCGGACGCTCACTCAAGTAATAGCCGTCTTCATGCCAAGGCACTTCGTCTATGTCGCAAGGGAAATCTAATATGTCCTTCTTGTCATTGAGGCGGATACTCGTCACAGAGTCCGTCTCTAAACTGCGGAAAAGGCGCTCGGCTTCGACCCCCATTTCCTGACGCATTAGATTGATAAATTCGATTGGTAGCATAATTTGTGTGCAAAAGTACAAATTTTTTTTGTAATATGCAAATTTTTTTGTACTTTTGCATTTGATTATGGAACTTTTGCAAGATTTAAATCCTTCTCAGCGTGCTGCAGTTGCGTGTATTGAGGGTCCTTCGCTCATTATAGCGGGTGCCGGATCGGGTAAGACGCGCGTGCTAACATATAAGGTGGCATACCTGCTTTCTCAGGGTGTGCAGGCCAATCGTATTCTGTGCCTTACTTTCACCAACAAGGCGGCTCGTGAGATGAAGGAGCGTATCATCCAATTGGTTAGTCCGGAGGCGGCCCATTACTTATGGATGGGCACTTTCCACAGTATAGCGGCTCGTATCCTAAGGCAGGAAGCCGAGCATATCGGTTACACACGTGATTACTCCATCTACGATACAACGGATAGTAAATCGCTCATCAAAGCCATCTGTAAAGAAATGGGGTTGGATGAGAAAATCTATAAACCCAATGTGGTGCTGGGACGTATATCGGATGCCAAGAGTCGTTTAGAGACTGCAGAGGACTATGCTTTGTCGCAACGTCATAGTCGCGAGGACCGCAACGACCGCTTGTATGATATGGCGGCTATCTATCGGGCTTATGAGGCAAGGCTGCGCAGCGCCAATGCCATGGACTTTGATGACTTGCTGTTGCAACTATGTCTGTTGTTGCAGCGCGATGCCGAAGTGCGTTCGTTCTACCAGCAGGCTTTTGAGTATATCCTTGTGGACGAGTACCAAGATACGAATCAGGTGCAGAGCCAATTAGTGCAATTACTGGCGGCTCCGCAAAATAATGTGTCTGTAGTAGGAGACGATGCTCAGTCTATCTATTCATTCCGCGGTGCCGATATACGCAATATCCTGTCGTTCAGGCAGATCTATCCGACGGCTCAGTTATTCAAGTTAGAGCGCAATTATCGTTCCACTCAAACGATTGTGAATGCCGCTAATTCGCTTATACATCATAACGTCAACCAAATAGAGAAACAAGTCTATTCGGAGAACGAGCAGGGCGATCGGCTACGGCTCACGGCGTATATGTCCGACAGGGATGAGGCGGCAGGAGTGGCAGAGCAGATTAAGTCACTTAGATTGAATCATACGATTACCGATTATAATTCGCTGGCTGTGCTGTATCGCACCAATGCCCAGTCGCGGCAGTTGGAGAATGAACTGAGGAAACTCAATATCCCTTATCGTATTTATGGTGGCACCTCTTTCTACCAGCGCAAGGAGATAAAAGACGCCATCGGTTACTTCCGTTTGGCAGTTAATCCCAAGGATACAGAGGCGCTCAATCGTATTATTAACTTCCCGGCACGAGGCATAGGTGACACTACCTTGCGTCGCATCAGCGAACTCAGTCTGTCGGCGCAGGTTAGTCCGATGGAGATTATTGCCGATCCGGCAGGACAAGGGCTGGATGTCAATCGAGGCATCCAATCTAAGTTGTTGGATTTCAGTCGTTTGATGAAGGAAATACAAGAGGCGATGGATACCCAGGATGCTTATACATTTGCTGAGTTTGTGCTGCGTCGCTCCGGTGTGATGACTGCTGCGGCGATGGATATAACGCCCGAAGGAATGGACCGTAAGGAGAACTTAGATGAGTTATTATCCGGCATACATGAGTTTGTGGCGCAACGACAACAAGAAGGTATTGATTTTACTCCTATACAGGATTTCTTGGCGGAAGTGAGTTTATTAACTGACCAGGACGAACATATCGAGGACTATACCGCGCGTGTTACGTTGATGACGGTGCATGCGGCTAAGGGTCTGGAGTTCCCGTATGTCTTTATTGTTGGTTTGGAGGAGAACCTCTTTCCTTCGCAGTTCTCCACTTCGGAATCGGAGGTAGAGGAGGAACGAAGATTGCTATATGTAGCCATCACCCGTGCCATGCAACATTGTTCGCTCACTTATGCGCGACAACGTTTCCGCAATGGACAAATCAATTTCTCGTCTCCTTCGCGTTTCCTGCGTGATATAGATCCTGCCTATGTCAATTTCAATCGTCCAACCAATCCTCAACCGTCAACGTCTTCACCGATGTGGTCGAAACCAGCGTCACGGTTTACGTCTATATCGTCTTTAAAGTCAACGTCAACTATATCGGAGTGCCCGCAGGCACCGGCGCGCTCGGAGGCACCGTTACAAGATACACCATTCAAAGGTGGCGATATCGTCTCTCATCGCGTCTTTGGACGTGGGGTAGTGCAGCAAGTGTACCGCGAGAACGACAACGACAAGATAGACATCCTGTTTGATGCCGTCGGCAAGAAGACGCTGTTACTCACGTACGCGAAATTAGAAAAGGTATAGGCACATTTTTTTGCTTTTATTTGGAAATATCAAAAATTCTTTGTAATTTTGCAGCGCATAAATAAGTAAGATGAACGAACAAAACGAAATAGTATTGTCAACTAAACAATTGTTGGATATTCAAACTCGTATTTACGAAATACGTGGCATACGCGTTATGTTAGATTTTGATTTGGCAGAGTTATATCATGTAGAAACGCGTGTATTGAATCAAGCTGTTAAGCGAAATTTGGCTCGTTTTCCAGAGGATTTCATGTTTCAACTCACTGAGGAAGAATGGGGAGGTATCCTATCACAAAATGTGATGACATCTATCAGCAAACGTCCGAAATCTGCTTTGCCTTATGCTTTTACGGAACATGGATTGGTAATGTTGGCATCTATCTTGCATAGTGATGTCGCTATCAATGTGAGCGTGACTATTACGCGTGCTTTTATCGCAATGCGCAATAAGTTAGTGGCGCTGTCCAATACGGAACAACAAATTGAGTTATTATCTGAGAGGATTACCAATTTGAATTTGTATCTTGAAAATATTCTTCGTGATCAAAATGATATTAATACTGATACAGCGATGCAATTAGAATTGATTAATCAGACCTTAGCCGAACTGCGAGCTAAACCACAAGCAAAGCCTCGCCGTCCAATTGGTTTTGACACTTGATTGTATCGGCAAAATTAAACAATAATAGATATCGTCCTATCCCGCTGGACGTAAAACACTAAAGCCGGACTTTCAACAGTCTGGCTTTTTTGTGTGTATCTTTCTGCTGTTCTGATTATACCCACAAGCAAGGATGAAGCAAGGATGCACCACGATACCTGCCCTGCCTGCCCCAAATATTTTTATTAAATCTTCATTTTTATTTGGTCATGTCAAAAAAAAGTTGTACCTTTGCACTCGAATTCCTGCGCTGGGGAGTTTTGAAGTGTCAAAACAGTGTGTGCAAACGCTCACCGCGGTGGGATTCAATTACATATTGAAAGCGCGTCTACTTTCCTTGTGAAAACGGCACGCGAATGGCATTTATATGTGCTTTGTGTTTGATGGTCTGAAAGCTTCGCAACCTTTTCTTGATAAGTCAAAATCGAAGTAACCAATAGATGCCTATGGGTATGATTTTCCCTGTTGTATATTCCATACAACACATTTGTCATATCAGCGTAGGTTTCCTGTTGTTTATTTGACTTATCGGCATGCGAAGGCCTCAGACTGTAAGTAAACAGCATGAGGTCTGCGCTTTTTTGTGCGTGTATGCGTATGAATAAAATAATTACGGAGTATGCCGAAAGCCGAATAATAAAGTGGAGGCAAAATAAATAAACAAATATATAACAATGAAAAAATTAACAATCTTATTCTTCGTTGCAGGTCTTTTCTGTTTCTCTAGTTGTGAAAAGAATGTGGATTCACCTGCAGGTAAGCTCAAGGAAGCTATTAAATTAGTGGATGATGTGTTAGATGGTAGTTTAGATGATGCTATAAACAGATTCAAAGCATTTGGCGCAACTGAAACCCAATTAAAAGGTGATAATTATTATTGTTTTTATGGGCTGGAAGATGGCGCATCGGGACATGTTTACTATAATTCTAAAAACATAGTTTATTATGTTGATATTAATGCAGATTATAGTGAAGGTAAAAATACATTTTCCCAAGCCAAATCCCTCGCAACTGTTTGGATAGAGCAAATGGGCAAATATTACGAGGGAAAGCATAAATTTGAATTTAATTATGCCCAAATAAACTCTTCTTCTAAAATTTATGATTATGAACAAGCATATAAAGCCCTTACGGATGTGGTTGCATCAGAGAATAGTTCTGTAAGTTTTGTAGCATACTATAAATGTGGCTCTGCATCTATGATCATCTCATTGAGAGATTATTATAAGAGAGAATCTATAGCAAATATTACAGTACAATAAATTATTAATTAGAAGGAGAAACCGAAACGCCAGAAAGGAAGTAGGACAAAACTTAATTTATCAACAAACAACAATGAAAAAATTATTTATTGCAGTTATGCTGCTTGGCGCTATGACAATGAGCGCTGCTGATTACACACACAGTGTGGGAGTTAATGTAGGAGGTATGGATGGCTTTTCCTACAAGGGTTTTATTTTTGGAGTAGATGGTCTTGCTCTGCAAGTCGATTTTGGTGCTCGCTTGGAAAAAACGGCGGGATTATTCAAAGAGAAAGATAAGTATGATGGCCATACAACAACATCCAAATATCAGGCGAAAAATGCTCCCATATATACTTTTGAAATGAACCCCAATGTGTTATATCAAAAGGAATGCTGCTCTTTTAATGGCGGTTCGTTGAGTTGGTTCGCCGGTGGTGGTATCAGCTTAGGTTTGATGGGGCAAATGGGTACGGCTAAATTCAAATCGGTAAGTTCTAGTAGTGATGGTAACGAAAATTGGGAAGATTGGGATTATGTTGCTGCTCGTAAAGTCGGAGGATATGATAATGAAGGTTATGAAGATTATGAAGGAGAAGGTGGTAGTGATAAATGGGGAGATGTTAAAAAATGGATGACAAATGAAAAAGATAAGGAAACGATTTACGGGAAGTTTGGTGTCAATGCTATTGTTGGCTTGGAAATGAATTTCAGTAATGCTCCTTTGGCATTGAGTTTTGATTTCCGTCCTGGTTATGGTTTGGGATTCTGGAGTAAGAAAAGCAATAGTACTACTTACAATAACACCTTTAGCTTCTTTGATTGGTCAATCGCAGTAGGTTTACGCTATTGCTTATAATCTTATTTTTTATGAAAAAGAATTTATTTTATATTTTATTGGTTATTCCGTTCGTTGTATTGAATGCCCAAACCGATTGGTCTGTTGTAAGTGTCTCCCAAGAAGTAGGTTCGGAGTTTATCCGTATTACTTCGGATGGAGATTATGTCTATATGCCGACGGTGAAGAATGCTAAATGCTTACAATGGGATGCCAGCCGAGTGATGGATATTGCTCCAGATGGTTTACGTGTAGCGTATTTGTCTAAACGAAATGGCAGTACAAATATCTTCATTAAGGATTTGGAGAAACAGGGTAGCTCTATCCAACGTACAAAACGCCAATTAGTGAATGATTTCTCATATTCTCCTGATGGAAAGAATATCTGTTTCTCAGAACTGGTAGGCAAAGAACGCCAAGTATTCCAAACAGATGCTGAAAAAGGATATGTTTGTCGTCAGTTTACATCCGGTGCTGTAGATTGCAGTCCTATTTATAGTGCAGATATGTCGCAGGTGTTCTTCTCTCGTAAAGAAAAGAAGGGTGGCTCGATTTGGAGTTACAATATCAAAAATAATTTCCTTGCCACATTCACTGCCGGCGAATATCCCTATCCATTGAAAGGAGAGACTTCTTATTATTGTATGCGGTACAATGTAGATGGTCGTGGTGAAATTTGGAAAATTAATTACGAGAGTAATTTGGAGGAATGTATTGTTTCCGATATGACCAAAGGCTTCTCTACTCCTATCCTTTCTCCGAATAAACAGTGGCTGCTGTTTGTGGGCGAAAGTGTGATTGTAGATGGTAAAAATTCTATTCGTAATACAGATATCTATGTATGTCGCCCGGATGGAACAGATTTGACTCAATTGACATTCCATCCCGCAAATGATGTGTGTCCTGTATGGAGTAAGAATGGAGATTACATCTATTTTATTTCCCAACGTGGCTCGATGGAGAAGACACCAAACATTTGGAGAATGTCTTTTATCTTATAACAATAGTTGATGATAGAAAGCGTTTACAAACACTTGTTCTTGGTAATTGAAATCTAGCAGTTTTAACCTAATCAAGAATAAGATAAGGGTAAGGATTCTACGCTTCTTGTTTTATTTATTATTCATAACGGAAATTCAGGAATCCGTTTCCATAAAAAACAAACAAAACAAATGAAAAAAACATTTATGTTAGTTTCTGCTTTGGCATTAGTTGCCATGAGCGTTGCCGTAACGTCTTGCAAAAAAGACAAAGATGAACCAAGTAACCCATCTGCTTGTACATGCTTTTTTAATGATGGAACAAAAGAAGTATACACAAGTAGTGATCTTAGAGAGTATGGATTTGCTTCTTGTTCGGAAGTGAATGCAGAAGTTCAAATGTGGGATGAGGGTTATTGCAGATAATTGATAAGGTCTTGCTCATGTTGTATGGGCAAGACCTTGTTTAATCATAACGCATCGTGTATGAAAGTCGTCAATAAGTTATGTGCATACTTTGTCCCCATTGTAGGTGTCATTTTTCTTCTGTCCGGTTTCCTTAAGGCAACCGATAGTGCCGCCTTTGCCGACTTAATGAGCCAATATGGTGCCGAATGGTTCGGTTACCTTGCACCTGCTATTATCCTTGGTGAAATCGTTTTGGGCTTGGCACTTGTTTTTCGTGTCTATGTACGCCCTGTTACGTGGATAACAATCGCTTTCGTGGTAGGAGTAACCGTTGTCTTTGCCTACGGTTTACTATTTCGCGGTATTACGGATTGCGGATGTTTTGGTCAGTTGAAGATGTTCAATAGTCATCCATGGTTCACTTTTACACGGAATGCCATTTTGGTATTACTGCTTATTGTATCACTGGTGTATCCAGCCAAAAGCAACAAACTTTCTTTATCCGTCTTGGCTTTCTCTATGGTAACAATAGGTATAGCCGCCTATTTGTGCGGTTTTTCATTGCATGGTGCGCAGATATTAAAAGCCCAATCGTCACCTTTTGAACCGAAAGCATTACAAGAAACGGTATTACCGGAATTCTTGATTGAAAACACAGGGATTACCCTTTCTTCTGACTCCACTTATTTAGTTTTTGCGTTTTCTTATACTTGCCCTTATTGCCGCAACTCAATCGGTAATGTAGAGCAGTATGAACACATGAATTATGTGGACAGAACAATCGGTTTAGCAATGGGAGAAAGAAAGGATAGTATCCATTTTGTAGATCTTTTTCATCCTGATTTTGAGATACATGGTGTTTCCAAGTTGCCAAGACTTGTCTCTAATTTGCCGACATCATTTATCATTCGCCATGATACATTAGTAAACGTAATTCCTGGTATAGCCATTTCCCCTTCATTATTGATGGGTGATTGACATTCGCGTCCGTTACCTTCTATCAAAAAAAAACAATGTGATGATTCTTGATTTATAAAAAGAACAGAGTGATAAGCATTTGTTATAGACCACGTTTATTCGAAAACGAATAAACTTTTACTAATAATGTTATTTTGGCAACGGGGCGTTGGGAAATGCTCCGTTGTTGTGTCGCATAGTAATTAACCAAATAACTTATACACCCAAATACTCATAGCTTTACTCTTCTTAACCTCTTGCGAGGCAGAAAACAGTTTGTTCTCTGCCTCGCATCCTATATGCACGTATTATGCACCGTATATGCAAACACCTTGCACCTCAAAATGTACGATTATTAACTTTTCTATCTGCGCAGAAATCAAAAAGTAACTAAAAAGCGTCTAAAGTAGGCGACCACTTCGGGACCACATGCTGCTAAGGTAACCCCCGCCTAAACCTACCAAAATCCTTGCTTTTTGTGGGCTTTATGTGGGGCTTAGTAGGGGCTTACATTTATACTGGTGTGCTCTAAGCACTATTTCAATCTTGCTTTGATAGCTTTGCTTTCTTCTTCGTAGCCGGGTTTATCCAGCAGGGCAAACATGTTCTTTTTGTATGCCTCTACACCGGGTTGGTTGAAGGGGTTCACCTTTAGCATGTAACCGGATATACCGCAGCCGCGCTCAAAGAAGTAAATGAATTGACCGATGTTGTACTCATCTACTTTCTCAAAACTAATCTTGATATTAGGAACACCACCATCTACGTGCGCCAGTTGAGTGCCTAACTCAGCCATCTTATTGACTTCATCTACGCGCTTGCCTGCCAAGAAATTCAGACCATCTAAGTTCTGCTCATCTTTGGGGAAGATAACGGTTTTGTTGCTCTTCTCAATCGAGATAACGGTCTCAAAGATAGAACGTTCGCCGTCCTGAATCCATTGACCCATAGAGTGCAGGTCGGTAGTCAAATCCACGCTGGCTGGGAAAATACCTTTATGGTCCTTACCTTCACTCTCGCCGTAGAGTTGTTTCCACCATTCTGCAAAATAGTGCACTTTGGGGTTGAAGTTAGCCATGATCTCTATTTTCTTGCCGAACTGATAGAGTGCATTACGCATAGCGGCATATTGGCATGCCGGGTTCTCGGCATAAGCCACATCCGTTCCTGTAGCTTTCTCCATGTCTTGTGCTCCACGAATGAGCGCCTTGATATCGTGTCCTGCGCAAGCGATAGGCAGCAGTCCCACAGGAGTGAGCACACTGAAGCGTCCTCCTACGTTATCAGGAATGACGAACGTCTTGTAACCTTCTATCTCGGCGGTCTTGCGTGCTGCACCTTTGGCCTTGTCCGTAATGCATACAATCAGGTCCTTAGCGGCAGCCTTGCCCACTTGCTTCTCTAACATGGTCTTTAATAGACGGAAAGCCAGAGCTGTCTCGGTGGTCGTGCCGGACTTAGATATATTGATGATGGCAAAAGTCTTGCCCGTCAGCAGTTCCATCAGGTCGGCCAAGTAGTCCTCACCGATATTATTGCCGGCATACACCACGCGTGGGTTGTTGCCATTTAGACCAAAGGTATGGTCCAAAGCTTCGTTTACGGCACGGGGACCCAGATAACTGCCACCTATACCGGCTACAACGATAATCTCTGCCTTGGCTCGTAATTGGTTGGCTACTGCTTGCACTTCATCCAGGAATGCTTCGGTGGTTTGGGAGGGTAGATGCACCCAGCCTAAGAAATCGTTTCCTGCACCTTGACCGTTTTCCAACAGTTCATTAGCGGCTGCCGTTTCGGCTGCCAAACGCTCCATAGTCCCTGCGGGCACAAATGAAGCAGCATTTTTTAAACAAAGTTTCATAATATAATGTTTTAACTTAAGTGCTGTGTTAGTTCTTGTATTACAATCGTGGGGGACTGGTGCTCGTATAGAATCTTATACATAGCATCTACGATAGGCAGATTGACGTGCATCGATTCATTAGCAATATGGATGCAGTTGGTGCCGTAATATCCTTCGGCTACCATCTCCATCTCCATTTGTGCGGCTTTGACGGAATAGCCCATACCAATCATCTGACCGAACTGGCGATTGCGACTGAATTTACTATAGGACGTTACCAATACATCGCCTAAATAGCCACTGGCGTCTATGTCGCGTGGAGTAGGGATGACGGCTTGTGCAAAACGCTGAATCTCCTGAATGGCATTAGCAATCAATACCGATTGGAAGTTATCACCATATCTGAGACTCTGACATAAACCGGCAGCAATGGCGTAGATATTCTTCATCACGCTGGAGTACTCCAGTCCTATCACATCCGAACTGACGCAGGTCTTGACGTAGGAGGTGCGTAATAGAGCACCTATCTGCTGAGCTTTTTCTAAATTGGAACAACCTATCGTGAGGTAACTCAGTCGCTCTAAAGCAATCTCTTCGGCGTGACACGGACCGGCTATGACGGCCAAGTTATCGGCAGGCATGTCAAACTTCTTAGCCAAGTAATCGGTTACGATCATATTCTCGTCCGGAATCATACCTTTGACTGCCGTCACAATGGTCTTGTTACGCATGCTGCGACGAATCTTACTAGTCGTTTGCTTCACATATGGCGAAGGGATAGCCAAAATCATGACATCCGAATTGGCAACAATCTCGTTGATATCATTGGAGAAATGAATGCGGTTGATGTCGAACTTGGCATTACTCAAATAACCGGGGTTTTGTCCCATCTGAATAAAGGCATCTATGGCTTCCTGACGACGAATGTACCAGTTAATCTCCGGTTCATTCAGCATCACGATCTTAGCCAAAGCTGTGGCCCAACTTCCGCTTCCTAATATAGCTACTTTGCTCATTGCTCCGGCTTCATGGTTGGGAATAACAATACTTCTTGGATGGTAGGTTGACCGGTCATCAGAATCGCTAGACGGTCAATACCGATACCGATACCCGATGTAGGAGGCATGCCGTACTCCAAGGCACGCATGAAATCGTGGTCGATTACCATGGCCTCGTCATCACCTTTCTTAGCCAGGTTCATCTGATCAACAAAGCGGTTATATTGGTCAATCGGGTCATTCAACTCGCTATAGGCATTGGCTAATTCTTTGCCGTTCACCATCAACTCAAAACGTTCGGTTAGACCGGGTTTAGAGCGGTGCATCTTAGTCAGAGGCGACATCTCAACGGGGTAGTCCGTGATGAAAGTGGGCTGAATGAAAGTGCCTTCGCAGGTCTCACCAAAAATTTCATCAATCAACTTACCTTTACCCATCTTGCCGGTATCTTCCACACCTAATTTCTTGGCGATAGGACGAATCTCTTCTTCGGTCATCTCACCTAAGTCGTAGCCCGTCTTTTCCTTGATGGCCTCTAAAATAGGCAAACGACGATAGGGCGCTTTGAAGTCCACTTCGTGGTCACCAATCTGCACCTTAGTTGTGCCATTTACCGCAATAGCGATACGCTCTAATAACTGCTCCGTAAACGACATCATCCAGTTATAGTCCTTGTATTGAACGTACAGTTCCATGCAGGTGAACTCAGGGTTATGGCTGCGGTCCATACCTTCGTTACGGAAGTTACGACCAATCTCATATACACCTTCAAAACCGCCTACTATCAGTCGTTTCAGATACAGTTCGGTGGCGATACGCAGGTACATATCTACATCCAATGTGTTATGATGGGTGATGAAGGGACGGGCGCTGGCTCCTCCTGCTATCTGTTGCAGGATAGGTGTCTCAACCTCCGTATAACCGGCCTCGTCAAACACTTGACGCATGGTGCGCAGAATAGTGGCACGCTTGAGGAATGTATCTTTTACGCCTTCGTTCACAATCAGATCCACGTAACGCTGACGATAACGTTGCTCAGGGTCATTAAATCCGTCGTAAGCCACGCCGTCTTTGTATTTAACGATAGGCAATGGACGCAGACTCTTGCTCAGAACGGTCAGTTTCTTGGCATGCACGCTAATCTCACCCATCTGGGTGCGGAATACAAAACCTTCAATTCCGATAAAATCTCCGATGTCTAATAGTTTCTTAAACACCACGTTGTACATCTGTTGCTCTACGGTCAGGGGCTTGTTCTCGTTTGCGTTTTCGTTTTCGTCAACGCTTTCCTGTATATCGTCCCTGCTCACGTAACATTGAATACGTCCTTTGCTATCTTGCACCTCGATGAAGGAGGCTTTACCCATGATGCGTTTAGACATCAATCGGCCGGCTATACGCACGGGTTTACCTGTGTACCATGCAGCTTGTTGGTTCTCGTCCTCAAAGGTATTCTTGATATCGGTCGAATAACCTGTTACTACATATTCATCAGCGGGGTAGGGATTGATTCCCATTTCGCGCATTGTTTGCAGACTTTGTCTGCGTACTTGTTCTTGCTCTGAAAGTTCCATATCTATCCAAATTACTCAATTTGTCTGCAAAGGTACAAAATATTTTGCATGTATGCAAATAAAAATGGCAAATTCTTCATAAAGTTGCCATTTTAATCAACGTTAATTGTTTTTCTTTTCGGCTGCTTACAAACCCCGAATAGGTGCTTACTTTTTGATTTTTGCGCAGAATCTTCTTAATAATCGTACATTTTGAGGTGAAGGATGTTTCAGGTAAGGATCAGGCAAGGGTCAGGCAAGGATGCGAGACTAAAAAATGCCCAAACCATTTCCCAAAAATCTTAATAATAGTAAACTTTTGTGATGTTCTCTTTTTTGTGAGCAAGACCTATGTCTACCTTATTTAGGAAAAGTCAAAGTGATTTTTTAGCGACAAAACCGTCAACTTCCGGAGCTAATGTGGCAAGAGTTGTTCTAAGGCACGGAGCGTCAGGCGACTAAAAGCATAGTCGTCTAAATCACCTAAACATACTGCACGAGTGTCAGGCAGAGTAGGCAATTGTGGCACTCGCTGTAACGTAAAAATAGCATGTAATCGCTGGTGGCTAAGTTGATGCGTGAGCACAACACCATGCCTCTTACTCTCTTGCTCAAAACGAGACTCGTCCACTTCCTTCAAAGGAAATTCCCATAAATGTCGCCATATATCATTCCCCTGCCGCTGATGGATAAGTGTTTGATTATCACTTAGATAAATCGTATAAATCAAGTATCGGTCACGAATCTTGGGACGAGGTTTGCGAACAGGCAGCAAATCAACCGTGTTATGCTGATAAGCCTCGCAGAAAATCTGCAATGGACAATGCTCACAATCCGGGTGTTGAGGCACGCAATATAACGCACCAAATTCCATAATCGCCGAATTAAACAAGCGTGGATGTTCACGGTCCAGCAATTCCTCCGCTACTCGGTGAAAATGCTTCTTGCCGGCACTGGTGTCAAACGCCATCTCGCAATCGGTGAGGCGTGCCAAAACACGATACACATTGCCGTCCAAAGCAGGATGGGGTAAGTTATATGCAAAACTGGCAATCGCTCCGGCTGTATAATCTCCAATACCTGCCATCTGGCGTAATCCCTCATACGTGCGTGGCATCTCGCTCACCTGATGAGACGCCTTATAGATATTGCGGGCACGCGAGTAATAGCCTAAGCCCTGCCATAAACGCAAAACCTCATCTTCCTGGGCTGCGGCTAAGGAGGATAAGTCAGGAAAACGTTCTATGAACCGAAGGTAATAATCCATCCCCTGATCAACACGCGTCTGCTGCAAAATAATCTCCGAAATCCAAATACAATATGGATCCTCGGTCTCTCGCCATGGCAAAATGCGATGATGGCTCTCGTACCAACCGACTAATTGACTATAAAAATACTCCTTGTTCATTGAAATTTTGTGCAAAATTACAAAAAAATATTGAAAAAATGAATTTTTTTTGCAGAAAATTTGTGTGTATGCGAAATTTTCCGTACCTTTGCACCCTAATTCGTTAAAAAAGAGAAATAAAACACTATTGGTATTATGACAAAAGCAGATCTTGTTAATCAAATCGCATTTCAGACCGGTTACGACAAAAGTACCATCCTTAATATCGTAGAGGCTGGCATTTTGAACATAAAAAGAGCGGTTGCTATGGGGGATAATGTGTACCTTCGTGGATTTGGTAGTTTTATTAATAAAACACGTGCCGAGAAATATGCTCGTAATGTGTCGGCTCATAAGTCTATCTTAGTGCCGGAGCACAAGATTGCCGCTTTTAAAGCATCTAAACAATTTAACGAATTGTTGAACAAATAAGCAATAATTATTCACTCTATAAATTTTTACTATTATGCCAAACGGAAAGAAGCATAAGAGACATAAGATGTCTACGCACAAACGTAAAAAACGTTTGCGTAAGAATCGTCATAAGCATAAGTAAACCTTACGCTTGGCGATAAGTTAAACTGGCTTTGTGGCGTAAACTATCTTGGGCGCAAGGTGGCTGCTACAAGGCCTTATTTTATTTAATGAAAGTATGAAAAGCGAACTGATTGTAGACGTACAACCGGAGGAGATTACCATCGCGCTTACCGAAGATAACCGACTACAGGAAATCAATCGGGAAAAAAGAGACCAAGATAACTTCAGCGTAGGAAATATCTACTACGGACGAGTTAAAAAGGTGATGCCCGCGCTCAATGCAGTCTTCGTGGATGTAGGTCATGAAAAAGAAGCTTTTCTGCACTATCTGGATTTAGGTTCAGAGTTTCTAACACTACGTGAATACACAACCAAAGCGGTCAGCGACCGTCGCAAAGTACCTGCACTAACGGCCATCAAACGGCAACCCGAAGTAGGCAAAGAAGGACAAATAGCTGATCTGCTCAAAGTGGGTGATTTACTGCTTACACAAGTGATCAAAGAACCCATCAATACCAAAGGTCCTCGGCTAACTGCCGAACTGAGTATTGCCGGTCGTAACATGGTCTTAATTCCCTATGCCGACAAGGTGATGGTAAGCAGCAAAATTAAGAAAGAAAGTGAACGCAGTCGCTTAAAACAACTAATCCAATCTATCAAACCACAAGGTTTTGGCGTCATCGTACGTACTTTAGCCGAAGATAAACGAGTGATGGAATTGGATAATGAACTTAAACTGCTTGTTAAACGATGGGAAGAAACAATCCGTACCCTGCAACAACCTAAACAAAAAGGTGCTGTGGACGGCAAACATGATCCCGACGTACGACTGATTACAGCGGAACTGGGACGAACAATAGGTATCATTCGTGATATGTTCACACCAGATTTCAATTCCATTCAAGTGAATGATGAGACTGTCTATAACGAAATCCGTCAGTACATCGAGTTGATCGCTCCCCAATCAGTCAAGATTATCCGCCACTACAAAGGCAAACAACCGATTTTTGATAAGTACGATATCACCCGGCAAATGAAGACGGGACTCGGACGGACGGTTGGCTTTAAGAACGGTGGATACTTGGTAATTGATCGCACAGAAGCCCTCTTTGCTATCGATGTCAATTCCGGCAGTAAGAAACTCTACGATGACCAGGAAGAGAATGCCTTTCAGTACAACATGTTAGCCGCGGACGAAATCGTTCATCAACTCCGATTACGCGATATTGGCGGTATCATCATCATCGACTTTATCGATATGGATACTAAGGAGCATAACGACCAACTCTACGAACACATGCGTGAACTGATGGAGCATGACCGAGCTAAGCACAACGTGCTGCCACTCAGTAAATTTGGTTTGATGCAAATCACACGCCAACGCGTGCGCCCAGCGGTGGAAGTGGATGTGATGGAAGTGTGCCCAACTTGTATGGGAAAAGGTAAAATCCAACCTTCGTTGCTCTTTACCGACCAACTCGAAGAACAAATTGCACACGAAGTCCAAGAACATGGCAAGAACCTTATTTTATATGTGCACCCGTATATATACGCGTACGCGTGTCGCGGATGGCTACATAGCTTGAAAAACCAGTGGCATCGCCGATATGGAATCCGCCTAATGGAGGACCAAAACTTAGGAATGCTACAAACTCGGTTTAGTCAGAAAAGTTGATAAGTGGGGCAGACTCAGTCTGCCCTACTTTAGTAACGAACAATGAAACAACGTATCTATATATGTCTTTTACTCTGCTGCGCCATCGCTATCAAGGTGCATGCTAAGCCCTTGCCTCCTCCCATGGCTTGGGATAGTTTGCGGCATGAAGTTAGGATAGGCTATGGAGACGCTTTATTCGAGAGTGCTACGCAGTATGAAGTGACACATATCGGTAAACCCAATGCATCCATCACTTACCTCACCGGACATATATTCGCAGAATACCAATACTCCTGGCGGTGGTGGCTGAGCACCGGAATGCAAGTGGATTTCAATGGAATGGGGTGGACTGACCTGCGCGATAGGACCAAGCACAACTATTATAATCTGAGTTTCTTACCTACGGTGCGCTTTACTTACTATCGTCATCCATGGGTGAACCTATATAGTTCAGCCTTTGTGGGATTGACCATCAATGGCGGTTCCGAAACGGACCCTGTTCGACATAAACAAACCATCTGTTATCCGGGCTTCGGCATAACGACTATCGGAGTACAATTCGGTCATAATGGCTTCTTCGGCACAGTCGAAATGGGAGGATTATGCGCCTTGCAAGGACGAAACGATATCGTCATGATCCTAAGCCGCATCTTTTCTGCGAGTGTCGGATATAAGTTCTGATGAGAACGTTGAGAATTATGAATTATGAATTATGAGAAGTAAGAATAATTACATAGTCTGTGTTATAGCATGCATCCTTCTTTGCGCCTGCCATCATTTAGACCCCGAGTACGGAGTGGATTTTTCCAAGATGCCTAATAATGGCAAGACCTTTGTGCCCTATTCGGAGCAGACCTGTGACGTAGATACTTTTAATCTATCCACAGATTCGTCCTCTGCCCCACAGCCTCACAAGGCCAGTTCAATGAACCTGACAGACGTGGCACGCGGTGTAGCAGAATCATTTACGTCCTATAAGATTCGTCAGATATGTGGCACGTACTACTCAATCGATTTACAAGGCAAAGAGGTGCGTTTGTCCGGAGCTGTCTTTTACCCTATTCGCGGACGAATACATAACGTCATTATCTGTCCTCACTTCACGGTAGCGGCTAATTATGAAGTCCCTTCTATGACCTGCCCCCTTGAGGCTACTTTAGCCGCATTAGGCTACGTGGTAGTTATGCCTGATTATATCGGTTATGGAGCCAGTGTGGACAGAGTACATCCGTACCTGCAGCAGGATCTGACTGCCCATAATGTGGCAGATATGGCTCTGGCAGTAAGACCTTTCTTGGCAGAAAGAAAAATCATGGTAGAGAGTGAGGAGATTATTCTTGTCGGGTATAGTCAGGGAGGTGCTGCGGCCATGTTCACACAACGCCTAATGGAGACCGACATAGAGTATAAGGAGCTATTTAAAATCAAAAAAACATACTGCGGTGGCGGTCCATATAATGTGGCGCATACTTATGAGTATTGCATGGCGCACGATAAAACAGGAATCCCCTATGCGGTGCCCTTGCTGATTGTTGGTATGTCCGAAGGAATGGAGACTCCCCTGGATGTGGCGTCTTTTTTTCGCGAACCACTCAAGAGTCACTATGAGGAGTGGCTCAAATCTAAAAAGTATAATGGCACGCAGATAACGGCGATGATAGGCGAGGATAACCTTAGCAAAATCCTTTCGCCCGAAGGAATGGATTTAACTAATCCGGAAACGCAGCGGTTGTATAAGGAACTGCAAGAGAATGCATTGCCGTCCGACTATATGCCGCAAACACCTATGTATATCTTCCACTCCAAAGATGATCAGACCGTACCTTTTATCAACGCGGACGAGGTGCGCTCGCAGTTTGAACGGCACGCTGCAGGCGGCCCGCGTATCGAATATGACTTTGGTCACTTTGGCAATCACCAACAGGGCTTCACTAAGTTCCTATTCAAAATGCTTAACACCCTATAACAAAAGAGCAGGCCGAAGGTCTGCTCTTTGTCGTTTATATTAGAGTGCTCTAGGCACCGTTACTTCGTAACTATCATCCACTGCCACGGAGCCAAGGTGAGAGGCTCTTCGTTCATCTCTACTTCATGACCGCATAAGCAGTTATACGTACCGGCCAGGTCGCCTAATTGCAAGTTAACCGTTTGCTCGGTATTGGACATATTCATGATAGCAATAACCGTGTTGCTGCCGCATTTCTGGCATACTTTCTGGCGAGCGCAAGCAAAGATAGCTTCATTATCGCAGGCGATACGTACCATGGGTGCACCTAATTCGTTGCTCCATAAAGCACGGTTGTCGGCACGCAGTGCGTTGAGCTTCTGATAGAGTTCGGTTTTCTTGCCACCATCCAGCATCAGCGTATCAATCATATCTTTCTCAAAGAACTCCAAACGGTGGTTATTACCACTGGGTTGACCCGTATAGATCAAAGGCATACCGGGTACGACATACGTGAAGGCTGCAAATAAATCTGCGGCATCACCCATGCGCTCGTATTCGGTACCATTCCAACTATTCTCGTCATGGTTGCTGGTGAAATTCATGCGGATAGCCTCCGGACGAATAGTGGTGTCGCATTGTGCAAAGTAACTCCACAAAGCTTCAACGCCTTGCTTACCTTGTGCTACATCGTTCATCAAGTGGTGCAGCGTCCATCCATAATACATATCAAAAGCGGTCTCAGTCAACTCTTGCGCCTTGTCCTCGTTCTCAGCAAGTGTGAACATAGCAGGATGCTCTGCTTTCAATTCGCCCATAGCCTCGTTCCAGAAATCCGTGGGAACTTCGCCGGCTACATCGCAACGGAAACCATCAATACCTACGCTATCTAACCAAAAACGCATAGCCTGCTTCATAGCAGCACGCATATCGGCATTGTCATAGTTGAGTTTAGAAATATCGGTCCAATCGTATTGTACCATCAGATTACCTAAACTGTCGCGATAGTGCCAACCATCGTTTTGGGTCCATGCATGATCCGGAGCGGTGTGGTTAGCTACCCAGTCCAAAATAACCTTAAAACCTAACTCATGAGCCGTATTAAGGAAATGTTTGAAGTCATCCATCGTACCAAACTCAGGGTTGATGGCGCAGTAGTCTCTAATAGAGTAGTAACTGCCTAAAGTGCCTTTACGAGTGATTACACCAATTGGTTGGCAAGGCATAATCCAAAGGATATCAATGCCGTTCTCTTTGATTTCCGGCAACACTTGCTCGGCTGCAGCAAAAGTGCCTTCAGGGGTCAACTGACGAGTGTTAAACTCATAGATAGTAGCGTCATAAGACCAGCAAGTGTGACGCAGTTCATGGCAGCATTGCTGCTTCTTGCAGCATGCGGTAAGGGCCAATAGACCCAATGCAAAAATAAGTACTTTTCTCATAATAATAAATTGGGGGTTATTTTGTATTATTCATACCAAACTTCAATTTCACTTTGTTGGTCGCGTACTATCTTAACGCGAACGTGTTCGTTCATATATACGCGTTCATACTCCAATGTGTCCTCGTCCGCGTAGATAGGCAGGAAGTCGCCATACATAAGTGCCATGGATTGGCGGCGCAGGTCAATGAGTTGCTCTACTTTCTTGCGGAAGGTCTGTTCGTTATCGTTCAGTCCGTCAAAGCGCATCAGATGGCGGTTATCAGGGTCTCCTGCACCAATCTCGGCATATTCATCACCTTGATAGATGCAAGGTACACCGGGGATAGTGAGGTTAAGCACTTCCAATTGAATGGCACGAGTATAGGCTAAGTCCGAAGCCGGTTTTACATCGCGCGTCCAACCTGCCTCCTTGGGATCTTCGTCAAAACGTACCACACCATCCGCCAGACTGGCAAAACGAGCCTGATCGTGGTTGCCGCTGATATTACCCATGGTATGGTGAGCACCGTATGTGGCTAAGGATTGCAGAATAACATCTTGGATAGAAGCTAATGAACCGTCTCCTGCAAAAGCATGAATGGCTGTGAAATAGACGTTGAAGTCAAACTGCGCATTCAGCATACCTGATTTGACGTAGGTGTTAATCAACTCCGGCGAACCGTATGTCTCGCCAATCATCCATATATGTCGATTGGGGAAACGGGTTACCATCTTATGAGTGAGCATCCGCCAATAACCTTCCGGTATATGCTTGCAGGCATCGTGGCGGAATCCATCTAAGTCGTAATGAGAGAACCAATACAAGGCACTATCGGTCATGGCCTCACATACTTCCTTACGCTCTAAATCCAAGGTGGGGATATGCACATCAAACCAGGTGGTGAGACGGGCCTCGTCCCATAACTCAAAATTACGACGACCATCGGGTAGGATAGAGTCGGTATGCCAATCCGGGTGCTCTTGATAAGTAGGAGCATCTATGTGCATATGGTTGGCCACATAGTCCAGAATGACATTCATGTTATGTTGATGGGCAGTAGCCAGTAACTCTTTCAGTTCATCCTCTGTTCCAAAACGTTGCTCTAATACTGTCGTATAAAGTGGCCAGTAGCCGTGGTAGCCCGAGAACTTAGTATAGGTCATAGCGGGGTCATACTTATTGCCATTCTTGAACGGATACTTGCCCCAAGCATCCCAAGGATTCTGCGTAATAGGACTAATCCACAATGTCGTAATGCCTAAACTATCAAAGAACCCTTCCTCAATCTTCTTCGTAATACCCTTGAAGTCACCACCTTGGTAATCCACTATATCCAGCACCTCAGGCGAGTTCATCTTCCAGTCGTTGGAGGTGTTGCCATTGTGGAAGCGGTCAATCAGAATCGAGTAGAGCACTTGCGCTTGGTCATCGTGACGCGTCAGCATAGTAGCATCCTGAATGGGCCGACCATCCTGCATAGGAATAAGTACATCGTTATAAACCACATTCTCTGATTCTGCATAAAGACGAATAAAAGCACGACCTTTCTCGTTCTTCAGAGCGCGTATATCTAACTGAAAAACAGTATCTCCTGCTTGGAAGGCCAGATTAGCTCCGGCTAACCAGTCATTCTGATAATAGGCACTCACGTGTAACGGCTTCGTTACCCATTGACCTTGCTCCTGAATGCCCAAACGAATAGTGGTGTCATTCACAGCAATCGTGCGTAAACCAGGTTTGAAACTCTTATGCGGCACAACGCATAAGTCGCAGTAGAAAGTGCTATCGATATACACCGATAGGTTACCTAACTGATTATCTCCATACATGTCTAATTCGCCTTGCGCGAACGCAGATATATGATAATGGTCATCCGTTACGATGCGGATATGTTCATCAAAAGTGAGTTCCGGCAGGTAATCCGTCAAATAAACATGCATGCTATCCCCCGTATAGTGGATAGGCATAATGGGATTGACTACTGTAAGTTCGCAGGAAGATTGGCGTCTGCACCCCACTAAAAAAGAGGTTGCGACCAAGAGAAATAAAACGCGTTTCATGGTTTTATAATGAAAAATGTTGATTTTGCACGCAAAGTTATAAAAAAATTGGCATATATGCAAATTTTTTTGTATCTTTGCAACGAATTTCAGTAAAAAAACGTTTTCATATGCCCCATTTAGTAGATAATACGGTGCTTATTCCTGAGATGGTACGATTATTGCACGAGGGTAAAAGTGTCACTTTTACGCCGACAGGAGTCAGTATGCGTCCTTTTATCGAAGGAGGGCAGGATAGTGTGCTACTAACGAATGTAGATACGCTTCGAATAGGTGACATTGTGCTGGCGCAAATATCTCCGGACCATTACGTCCTGCATCGCCTCATAGCCTTGCAAGGCGACCAAGTTACACTCATGGGTGATGGCAATCTATTCGGTCAGGAGCATTGCTCGCGCAGCGACGTACTGGCTAAAGTGCAGCAAATAACCTCCCCCAAGGGGCATCGTAAACCCATTACCCGCGGACGATTATGGCTGGCACTATTGCCAATAAGACGATTATTATTAAAAGTGTATAGACATACACCTAGATTATTATAGTATGAAGATTAAACAAGGATTCAAATTACGTCCCTTAGGCAATGAGTTTATCTTGGTGGGCGAAGGATTGGAGCAGATTAACTTCAATCGCATGATTACCATGAACGAGACGGCTGCTTATCTATGGCAGCGCGTGATGGATGGACAGGACTTTGATGCTCAACGATTGGCTGATTACCTGACTGAGGAGTACGAAGTAACGCCGGAACAGGCACTTAATGATTCACAAGCAACGATTGATTCATGGTTGAAAGCAGAAATTATAATGTAGCCGGATTTGGATTCTCCATCGATGGCGAATCAGACGTGTTGGCTTTATTGACCAACTACGAACCTTTCCGTGTAGAGCAACCTATCGATCCGATGCTCTTCCGCTTAGTTCTTGGCGAAGTGAAGCCAGAACCCACGATGGAGCATGTCTTTACCGACACGTCGGACGATGATATGCCGCGTATCGAAGTGTATCATGTTGGTCGGGATTGGCAGATTCAGCTTGCCATGTATAAGACCTCTCCTATCTGCGCTATTATGCGTGTTAGTGAGGACTTTAGTCTGGTGCGTCTGCAGGCCGACCCTGCCGTCATCAAGTTTGCTATTGATAATGCCGCGATGCTCATCTATGCGTTCAGCACAGCAGATAAAGGTGTATTGGAGATGCATGCGTCCGTAACGGTGAAGGACGGCAAGGGCTTCCTCTTCTTAGGTAAGTCCGGCACCGGTAAATCCACTCACTCGCGTCTCTGGTTAGAGACCTTCCCGGAGGCATGGCTACTCAATGACGATAATCCGGTTTTGCGCCTGTTGCCTAATAACGAGGTGCATGTTTATGGTTCGCCTTGGAGCGGCAAAACGCCCTGTTATATCAACCGAGAAGTGCCGGTAGGAGGTATCGTTAAACTCACTCAAGCTCCGGCGAATGCCATTCATACCTTGTCCTTGCCCGAGGCGTACGCGTATATGTTAGCTTCATCCAGTGGACTCAAGATAGTGCCGGCTATGATGGACGCACTCTATAACACCATCGCATCGGTCATTCAGATCATCCCGGTGCAGGGACTGGAGTGCTTGCCGGATACGGATGCCGCTAAACTGTGCGAAAGCACGATTAATACGAAATAAGGCTGTCAATCAACAGCCTTATTTTTATATCGTGATACATTCAAAAGTATTCACTTTCTGTTTATCGTATTTGCCACTCACTTTGATGTAGTTCTCGGTGAATCCATACATCGTACCATGGTCGTTCTTGCTCTCCCATAACACCAATCCTGTTTGACCCTTATGCTCCTGGTAGAAAGCCGCTAATTTGTCTGCACTAATGGCGTGCAGCACCTTACTGCGCCGTTCGCGCTCTTGTTGTGGAACAACATATAAATCCATCTCCAACATACGTGTATTGGCTCGTTCTGAGTACGTAAATACGTGCAGTTGACTAACCGGCAACTGGCGGATAAAAGCGACA
Source organism: Candidatus Colicola equi (assembly GCA_018066175.1). GTDB lineage: Bacteria > Bacteroidota > Bacteroidia > Bacteroidales > Paludibacteraceae > Colicola > Colicola equi. The sequence continues at coordinate 69,260 of JAGHRV010000053.1, forward strand.
TAGTCGTTAAACCGCTCTTCGGTTTCGCCACGCACTCCTACCATACAATCTACACCAATAAAAGCATGGGGCATCACGCGCTTGATATGCTCAATGCGCTCTTGAAAGAGTTCGCGCGTATAATGACGGTGCATAATCTGTAACACCTCGTTATTGCCACTCTGCAAAGGGATATGGAAATGCGGAGCAAAATGCTTGCTTTGTGCCACAAAGTCAATAATCTCGTCGGTCAGTAGATTAGGCTCGCAACTGGATATACGGATGCGATAGGTCTGCTCTACATCGGGTATAGTGTCTAAGGCATGAAGCAAGTCGATGAACGTCTCATTGGTGCTGCGACCAAAATCACCTATATTAACGCCGGTCAGGATAATCTCCTTGGCTCCGTCATGCAATGCTTGTTGCGCCTCGCGCACGATATCGCGTATATATGGATTACGCGAGCGCCCGCGTGCGAAGGGGATGGTGCAGTAGGTGCAGAAATAATTGCAACCGTCTTGCACTTTCAGGAAACACCGCGTGCGGTCTTCGCGCGAATATGCACCTTGGAAGATATCGTGTCGTTTGAGTACCACATGATCTACTTCCACCATATCCGCTATCTCCTGCGGTTTGAGCCGGGCGTAGCAGCCGGTCACGATGATGCGTGCCTGTGGGTTCTCGCGTTTGAGGCGGTGGATGGCCTGCCGGTCCTTGTGGTCCGCCGTATCCGTCACCGTACACGTGTTGACGATAACGACATCGGCCATCTCTCCTGCTTTGCAGCGACAATGACCTCGATCTATCAAAACTTTGCCGAGGGCTGAGCTCTCGGCAAAATTAAGTTTACATCCTAATGTGACAATCTTAAATCGCATCTAAGAGAATGATTATCCTAACATCGTCAGCAATATACCGGCGGCGACAGCACTACCGATAACACCGGCTACATTCGGACCCATAGCATGCATCAGCAGGAAGCTAGACGGATCGGCTTTTGCTCCTTCCATTTGACTAACACGAGCTGCCATAGGAACAGCACTCACACCGGCTGAACCGATTAACGGGTTGATCTTATCCTTGCTGACAAGGTTCATGAACTTAGCCAATAGCACTCCACCGGCTGTACCTAACGAGAAGGCTACAATACCCATACCTAAAATCAGTAATGTCTTTACACTCAGGAATGTAACGCCGGTAGCAGTTGCTCCTACACTAAGACCTAAGAAGATAACCACGATGTTCATCAACGCGTTTTGAGCTGTTTGACTCAAACGATCTACCACACCGCATTCCTTCATCAGGTTACCTAACATCAAGCATCCGATGAGCGGAGCTGCGTCGGGCAATACCAATGCCACAATAGCGGTAATGATGATAGGGAAGACGATCTTCTCTGTCTTGCTCACCTTGCGCAACTGTTTCATCTTAATCTGACGCTCTTTCTCGTTAGTGAGCAATCGCATAATAGGCGGCTGAATAACAGGAACGAGAGCCATGTATGAATAAGCAGCAATGGCAATAGGACCTAATAAGTGAGGTGCTAGTTTACTGGTCAGGAAGATAGAGGTTGGACCGTCTGCACCACCGATAATACCTATACTACCGGCCTCGGCAGGAGTGAAACCTAATGCGTTAGCGCATAGGAAAGTAACGAAGATTCCTAATTGCGCTGCGGCTCCCAACAGAAAACTCTTGGGATTAGCAATTAGCGGACCGAAATCCGTCATTGCACCTACTCCGATGAAAATCAAGCAGGGGTACAATCCCGCTTTTACACCTATATACATAACGTCCAATAGTCCGGCATCCTTCAGGATAGCACCGTAACTATGGTAGGTATCAGAGGCGGGGTCAAGAAACGCTGCCCATAACTCCTCATGGAACATGCCGGCCATCGGCAGGTTAGTAAGGAGCATACCAAAGGCTATAGGCAGAAGCAACAACGGCTCGTATTGTTTCTTGATAGCCAGATACAACAGGAAAAAGGAGATAAGTAGCATCACACCTTGCTGCCACGTTATCTGCATAAATCCCATTGACTGGAAAAATTCAAACAGACCGTCCATGATTAGCCAAGAACTACGAGTACATCATCCTGCATAACTGTTTGACCTGCAGTTACGCAAATTTGTTTAACCGTACCATCGCACTCTGCTGCGATATCGTTGGCCATCTTCATACTTTCCAGTTGCAACAGCACTTCGCCTTTCTTAACGGCTTGTCCTTCGCTTACCAATACTTTGATGATGGAACCGGGTAGGGGACTAACCACCTTTGCACCACCGGCTACAGGAGCGGCGGGAGCGGCTGCTGCAGGTGCTGCGGCAGGAGCAGCAGCGGGAGCTGCCTTAGGAGCTGCCTTAGGAGCAACTGCTTTCTTCTCGGTTTCTACTTGGTAAGTCTGACCATTAACGGTTACGTTGGCTTTGCCATTCTCTATTTCTTCTACGGATGCGGTATAGTCCACTCCGTTGATTTTGAATTTAAATTCTTTCATTGTTGTAATTGTTTTTTCTAGTTTTCTAGTGCTCTAGTTATCTAGATATTATTCATTCCGAAAATTTTGTCATTCCATGCGGTGGTATGACCTTTGAGAGTCAGTTTTGGGGCCTCTATATCGTGCACTCCGTAGTAGAGCGACAGCGCCATTGCTACAGCGGCCATGTCTGCCTCGGATGCCGTAGGTTGTTTAGTCGGCTTAGCCTCTTGCACCGGTGCTTTGGGGGCGTCTTGACTGCGATCACGCATGATCCAGCCTAAGCCCTTCATGATGTACACAAAGATGAACAACAGCACCAGCACCAGGCAAAAGCCTAAGATAGTGACCATCCAAATGAAACTCCAATCTACATCTGTCGTTGTTAATGCAAGGAAATTCATAATTACAAGGGCAGATTACAATGTTTCTTAGCAGGGTTGGTCAGGCGCTTGGTCTGCAGTTTCTCAAAGGCGTTGATGATACGTGCGCGTGTGGTGCGCGGTTCAATAACGTCATCAATATAACCACGATTAGCGGCTTGATAAGGACTGGCAAACAGATCCTTGTACTCTGCTTCTTTTTCAGCAATGAATTTCTTTTTCTCCTCGGGATCTTCAATCGTCTTGAGCACTTTAGCTTGCAGCACGCCTACGGCACCACTGGCACCCATAACGGCGATTTCTGCGTTTGGCCATGAGTAACACATGTCGCCACGCAGCTGTTTGCAGCTCATCACGATATGACTTCCGCCGTAACTCTTACGGATGGTGATAGTTACCTTAGGAACGGTAGCCTCACCGTATGCGAACATCAGTTTAGCTCCGTGATCGATAATACCTGCGTATTCTTGTCCCGTACCGCATAAGAAGCCCGGAACATCCACCAAGGTCAGGATTTGGATGTTGAAGGCATCGCAGAAACGTACGAAGCGGGCAGCTTTACGGCTGGCGTCGCAGTCTAATACACCGGCTAACCAACTCGGCTGGTTAGCAATAATACCGGTGGAACGGCCGTTGAAGTGAGCAAAACCACAGATGATATTCTTGGCGTAGTCTTTATGCACTTCAAAGAAATCTCCATCATCTACAATCAGGTTGATGATTTCGTGCATATCGTACGGTTTATTAGGATCGTTAGGAACGATGTCGTTTAGACCGTCTTCCATACGCATCGGATCGTCGTTGGTGGGCACAATAGGAGCCTCTTCCATGTTATTTTGCGGAATGAAGCTAACCAGTTTACGAACCATTACCATGGCCTCTTCCTCAGTAGGAGCTACAAAGTGAGTAACACCGGACTTGCTGGCGTGAATCTTAGCGCCACCTAATTGCTCTACGGTTACATCTTCACCCGTCACACTCTTCACTACCTTCGGACCGGTGATGAACATATAACTGTTCTGCTCGGTCATCATAATGAAGTCGGTTAATGCAGGACTATACACAGCACCTCCGGCGCAGGGGCCAAAGATAACGCTGATTTGAGGAACTACACCGGAAGCCAGGATGTTACGCTCGAAGATCTCTGCGTAACCGGCTAAGGCGCATGCACCTTCCTGAATACGTGCTCCACCGGAGTCGTTCAAACCGATGATAGGTGCACCTAATTTCATGGCTTGGTCCATGACGTTGCATATCTTAAGGGCCATCGTCTCACTCAACGAACCACCAATAACGGTTGCGTCTTGAGCAAAAACAAATACCAAACGGCCATCAATTGTACCTGAACCAACAGCTACGCCGTCACCCAGGAACACTTTCTTATCCATTCCGAAGTCGTGGCAACGGTGGGTAAGGAACATATTAACTTCTTCGAACGAACCTTCGTCCAGAAGCATATTGATACGCTCGCGGCAAGTGTAGCAACCTTTAGCATGATGCTTTTCTACGGCTGCTTCTCCGCCTCCGGCCATAGCCTTAGCGCGGCAATCCACGAGCTTTTGCATTTTCTCTGAATCCATAATCTTAAATCTTTAGTCTTAAAACTTTAAACTCTAAACGTTAAACGCTAAACGTTATTTGGGTTGTTCGCAAATCTCCGTCAGCACACCCTTGGTGCTCTTTGGATGCAAGAAAGCAATCATCAGGTTCTCAGCACCTTTGCGAGGTTTGAGATCGATCAGTTGAATACCGGCAGCTTCAGCTTCCTTAAGAGCTTCTTCTACACTTTCTACGTTGAAGGCAACGTGATGTACGCCGCCACGACCGCCGTTCTTCTCGATGAACTTAGCGATGGTTGACTCGGGGCAGGTGGGCTCTAACAGCTCAATCTTAGTTTGTCCGACTTTGAAGAATGCTGTACGCACTTTTTGGTCTGCTACTTCTTCGATGGAGTAGCACTTGTTACCGGTTAAAAACTCGAAGAAAGGCATTGCCTCTTCCAAACTTGTTACAGCGATTCCTAAATGCTCAATATGAGTAGGTTTCATTGTTGTTGTGATTTGTGGCCCTGGACTCGGGGATACTAATTCCTGTTCTCCTTGCTCAAAGACCTGGTTAAACAATTGGGTTGATTTATTAAGTTGTTAATATTTTTATATGTTACATGTGCTGGATTTTTATGTGGATTGCAAAGCAATGTATCTGCGTTGGATAGCGGTTAGTACACTTTCTTTAGCAATCGGATTAAGTCCGTCAAAGGTTGTTTTGCTTTTAAGTTCATCCAATGACATCTCTATGAGCAACTTCGCAATACATTCATCAGCGAATGAATTAGATACAACGTTTACACCGTTAAAATTCAAAACCACTTTATCATGGCTTTGTAATAACGGAAGCAATGCCATACGTGCCTGCGCTCCTAACTGACGCGTACCTAAATCTTTGCCAAATTGTATGAAATCAAATGTTACCATAAGTCTTCTATGTTTGCTTTATCTAAAAATTCTTCATTATACTGACTGACGCAGTCTGTGCGATTAGCGACAATTGCATTGGGATTGATTTCCTTGTTAGTATGTACCTCCAAAAATACCAATGTCCCCTGCCATGGCTCCGCATCAGTTACGATAAAATCATTATCAACTAATTGCAATTTATGTGTACCGGAATGAATCTCAAATTGAATGCCAATATTCTTTACTAGTAAAGATGTCGAATATAGGCCAAATCCCATTCCTTTACCATCGGTAACGGAATCCTCTATGCATGCTTTTAGAGCTTCTGATTCTGTAATTGTTGCATATTTGGATTCTTGCGATAAGGATTTATAAATGCCAATCCCATCATCGGCTACGAGTACACGGAGCGATTGTTTTTTTGCGTCATAATGCGTCAATACCGATCCGAGAATCTTCCCAGAATGAGTTAGGACATTGTCTAATACTTCATAAAAACAATAACTCAAGGCTTGGAGCATAGTTGTTTCTATTTCCATATTATGCGTCAGCACACCAATGACCTTTTGATATATCGCGTATATGGTGTCATTATCAAAAACATCAATGGTAGGAGTCCCTTCTGCGGAATCAAAATATTGTCGTATTAATGCTTTAATATCCATAATTTTTTGGAAAATCCAAATTTGGTGCAAAGGTACACTTTTTTTTGCATATATGCAAATAAAAATACAATTTTTTCCTAAAAAGGTACAACTTTTTTTTAATTCCGATTTTTTTGCGTAATCTGCGAACCACCATTCCGGAATCTCCGTTCTTCTGCGCTTTTCTTATTAACAACGTATTAACGTTGTAAGAACGTTAGTTCTGGTTATTTATTGGGTTTGATATTGGATAAGAAGCTTGCTCATAATCCACATCCCGAAGAGGTGGTAACACCGATGAGGAGAGGAGAGACTCAGGTCGTCTGTCAATTAAACGGAGTGGCAATTGACCTTTACGAGCCTGCTGTCTCGACGAAGTCTGTGGGAGCCAAAAATCAAATCTTTTTGTAACTTTGCAACCGAATTTGCTCAAAACGCAACCCTCTAAAAAACTATTCTGCAATCTAAATTTACCAAAATTGTGACATTTTGATATTTTGAGATGAACGAAGGATGAACGGACGGTGCACAAAGGGTGCATATAGGATGATGCTCAAAATCGCGATTATCATTTTGCTATTCAAAACACCCTTTTCTGTGCAAAGTGTCATAAATGCAATAAAATAAATTTTTTCATAAAAATTTGCATATATAAAATATTTTTTGTACCTTTGCAGCGTGATTTGAAAAATATAATGTCAAAAAACAACGAAATAATGATGTCAGAGTATGCTACATGGCGAGATATGGTGATTGCAGAAATTCATCATCAGCGTTTGCATACAATGATGAAGGTGAATGTGGATACATTGGCTCATTATCATTATATCGGTT
>JAGHRV010000082.1 GCA_018066175.1 Candidatus Colicola equi
GAGTACACGATGCCGCAGATACTTTCGGTATTCCTCGTTCCAAAGGGCAAAGCCTATAACGAGGGGTACGACGTTTTGGAGGTGCAGGCGGCAATCGGTGCGGAGCTGTCAATACTTGACGCAATAGCGCTCCAATCGGTTTTTCAGACGAGGTTAGTGGAATTGATGCTCGCTACCCTAACCTCTACGGCAAAGACGGCGAGGAAGATGCAGAACAGGACGAAACGGAAAGCAGCGATACGGACGATACGCCAGGTGCGGCGTTCCGTGCGAAATGGGGCTGGGTTAGACAGGTCGATGCTATTGCGGAGCTTACCCGTAGCTCTTGGGAAGCGGTTTATAGCCGAGATGCTATAACGTTCCTAAACCTTATCTGCTACATGAATGACAAAGCAGCCGAGGAACAGAGGCAGTACAAAGAACAACTACGCAAACAACAATAATGGACGCAGTAATAATAGACTACACGAACACGCGAGCCGTAATGCAGGAGTACGCGAAAAAGGCTGCGGAGATATACAAGCGCCAGCTCGCGGAGCATGGGCGCAATGCGACAAAGGAGCTGATAAACTCCGTTCATACAGAGGTGCGTGTCGGCAAGGACACAATCGCCGTGGATATGGACTTGGCGAGTTATTGGAAATACGTTGAATGGGACACGCGGCCGCATTGGGCGCCTCCGGGAGTATTGGAGCGCTGGATCGTGGCAAAACGCCTTGTTCCGATGCGTGACAGCCGGTTACCCGAACGTAAGCAGATAGCGCAGCTTGACTATCTGATACGCCGCAAGATTGCAAAGGAGGGAACGCAGGGAACGCACGACCTTGCAACAACGGTGGAGCTGCTAAATAGAGAGTATTACGAGCGTATCGTGGAAGCCTTGACGCTGGACGTTACGGAAGCGTTCGACAAGGTATTCATACGGACGTTCGAGAGGATATAACCAAACAGAGCGAGAAAACGATAATGGGCGATGCGTGCGCGGCATTGCAGGACGTGAACGAACGGAATGGGAAAGTAGGCGCAGCTCTGGCGGTGTGGGTGAACCGTAAATTTGACGCCACAATCCGAAAGGCTGGTTTTCTCCGCGAGGCATTAAACAGTTATTCCGTTCAAGCGCACGGCAATCTTATCCACTACGGACGAGGTTGCCGTTTTTGTTATTTATCAGCAAAAAGAAAGACTTTATGCAACCTATTTGGAAAGATTACTTTGTGGACTTCACGCCATATCTCGACGTTTTCCCGTTCGTTGATTACCGCATCATAATCACGCAAGGCAGTTACGAAACGGTCTACGTTGGCCGTGCGTACAAAAACCCTGACGGCTCTTGCAAGGTGCGCATTAACGATATATGCGCCGACTATCTTGGACATTTGGATTTCCGTGCTTTGCCCGAAACGGGCAATATTATGAACGACACAGCCGCTTCTCTTGACTTTCAGGTGCGTGCGATGCCGAGCGATGCGCTGATAGCATCAGGCTCTTTCTATAATGATTGGAGCTACGAAGATAATGAGCTGACAGTAATGCCGCATGCTTTCGGAGGTGTTCAATACCCTGGGATACCGTACATCATAACCCTTTATGGATTTGAGGGTTATTCTTACGTTTCACATTATGCCGTGACTTTGCACGTAGGTACTGACTTCTGCAATGAAGCCGCCCTTTACTTTTGGTCGTCCGATTGCGGCTGGGATTGGCTGATATGTAAGGGTGGCGCAAAGCGCGTGGATACTTTCGAGCGCAACACGATGAAACGCGAGTATGACAATACGCAGAACGAGCGTGGCACGTTTAACTATCAGAACATTGACAATGTTGCGTGGGATGTCTATACAGGGCGCATGCGTGACGAGTACGCAAAGAACATGCACAAGCTCGTAGGTAGTACGGACGTATGGCTGTGGACGTCAGAGAGTGGCTTCGTGCCTGTGGTAATTACCACTAACGAGGCGCAGGAGCTGACGTATAAGAAGAACGGCCGCAGACCCGTTGAATACACGCTGCGCGTTGAACTTGCACAGGATAGGCAAAGGAGGTAACAATGAGGCGCAATATATCCCTATGGCTTGACGGCCAGCGTGCCGACATCGATAACGACACGCTGATACAATTTAACTACCAGCAGTCGGATTTGAGCAATCCTACCGTAGTGCGCAATAGTTACTCGCAGACGGTAGTGCTTCCGGCTACGCCGACAAATAACCGCATCTTCGGCAGCTATTATCGTTTGGATCGCGTCAGCAATCCGTACAACTTCGGGCCGCAATTCGATGCAATGCGCCGCACGCCGTTTGCGATATATGACGAAAAGCAGACATTGCTGGAAAGCGGCTACTTCCGCCTGGAAGATGTGAAACGCAATAACGGCGGTGTCTATTCGTACAGCATAGCGCTTTATGGCGGTCTTGGCGGCTTCTTCTACAAGCTGACCGCAAAAGAGGACGGAACGTCCGTAAACCTCGGCGACCTGACGTATAAGAGCTACAACGGCGCTGTCCAGATACGCCCTAACGATGCAACGGAGAAAATCACGCTCTCTGCTGATGTCGTGGCGGAGTGTATGCACAACGTGGGTGCGATACCTTCATCTTCTGCTCCGTTCCGCTGGTTTCTCTCGTTTGCTCCCTGCTACAATGGCATTCCGGAAGGTGGCTTCGATGCGAAAAAGGCCATGATAAAACGCGATGATTTCTACGACTGCGGAAGCGGTGGCTACGCCGTTATAACAATGGCGAACGCTCGCACAGAGTGGGAGATACGCGACCTCCGTGCGTGGTTGCAGCGTCCTGTTGTAAACGTGCTGGAAATTGTCAAAGCCATAGCCGTTGACGGCTACACGTTCACATACTCGGACGGCGTTGCGGATGCTCTTGCAGACGTGTGGATCACGTTAAAGCAGATGAACGGAGAACATGTTTTCGAGCGTAGCGGTGACGCACGCCGTTATGCGTTCTCCGCGCTCTTTGAGGACAGCCCTGCACCTGCCGCCGTGCTGACTTCGCTTGCAAAGCAGTTCGGCTTCGTGTTCGAGTGCGACAATCTCGGAAACGTGGCAATGCGTACACGTGCTGAAATGTTCGCCGGAGGTATCAGTATGGATTTATCGGCGCGTATTGATTGGAGCAAAGAAATGGTTACAAAGCCGTATTCTTTTGACGCAAAGTATTACGTTTTCAGCAATGATGTTGCAGAGGGCGGATATGCAAAGGAGTACAAAGAGCGATACGGAAAGAGCTTCGGCCAGCAGCTGGTAAACA
>JAGHRV010000085.1 GCA_018066175.1 Candidatus Colicola equi
CCCATGTTTGTAAGGCATTGAGGGTCGTTTGCACTTCTCCGTTCATTTTGACTTGTGTGTTGTCATAGCGAGCTGTGATAGCTACACGATCGCCGTTTTGTCCTTTTGTTTTGGTAAGGGCGAATTGGGTCCCCCATTGCTCTACTGGGATGGACTGTTCCACGATATGGTCGCATGCTGTATTAAGTGTCGGCACATTGATACATTGGTGTCCGGAGAAGACAGCCACAGGGGCAGAAGCATGTATTTGCGAGCCGGAGAAGTCATTATTGCCATCAGAGGACATAACTTGATAGGTCTGTCCTTTGTTGAGTGTAACAGTAAACACTTCGTTCTTGTCACGTTCTGTGGTCGTGCGTGCGTGAGGCGTAATAGATAAGGTCGTATTATCAGCAATAGCTACTACGCAAAACTCCTTGGACATCAATTCGTTCTCGTAAGTCTGAATGATATAGTCTTTACCGAGTGCCGTAGTAGGCAAGACGATAGTAGCATCGTAGGTGTATTCGTGATAGTTAGAGGCATAAAGAGAGATAGGCACAGTAGCAGTTACCTGCAATCCATGGTTCTCCACCGTCTCGGCTGCGTAGGTATAGGCTTGTTCGTTAGGAATGACCATTTCGCCTATTTGGTTGGCAGTAACGGAGAGTGTATTGCTCCAACCGGTCTGCGGATTAGTAACTGTTATATGACCATTTTGACGAGAAGAAACAATGAGTTTGAAGTGGAGTCCTGTATCGAATGCAAACATCTGCCCATTATTCATAAACGTGAGCCAAAACTCTGTACCCTCGGTAGTTTGTGCAGCACGGCTTAATAGTGGACTACTAAGCAGCAAGAAAAGTAATATGTATATGGATGTCTGTTTCATAGTAATACAATATTATTTCTGAATAGTACGTACCAATCGAACGGATTGACCGTTTGCGAAATTTTTACTGCCAAGAAAGAGATCTAATGGTTCAAAATATATGGAGCCTGCCTTGTGACTGAGTGAACCTTGAGTAGATGACCAAAAATATCCATGCGTTTGAACAAATTTAATTGTAGTACTTTCTCGGTAGCCTGCCGCGGGGAAAAAGCATGCACCTGCTGCCTCCATTAAAGCCCATTGTTCCAGTGTATAGGTGTTTGTAGAAAAGCCTTCTGGCGCTCCTGCCGTAAACGACAAGCCACTCGGTATTTCCCAATTATCAGGCAAGATAATGAGACCGGCAATCTCATTCACTATGGCAAGTCCTGCAAGATTATCTGAATTCGTACGTGTATTAATGAGATACCACCACTCATCTTGGGTCAAGGTGCGCCATGTGCCGGCAGGGTCATCGCCTATTTGGTTATACACGCCCCAATCGTAGTTGGTGCCGGCAATGTCCTTGTCTCCATCACCATAGTCAGTAGCGGTAGGGGAGGTCATATAAGGATACTTATCGTTATATCCGCTTGTGCCCCAGCCGAAGAGGTCAATCCAACCATCGTAGGTAGCAGAGATATTGGTATTGGCATCACCTACGTAATCATATTGGTGTTCGGCAAAACGCCAAGTGTTGGTAGAGGCTTGGTATTGCAGGTTGCCTGGAGCAAA
>JAGHRV010000088.1 GCA_018066175.1 Candidatus Colicola equi
ATTATTCTAATGATGAGGATGAGGGAGAGGTCGCAGTCGCACAATTTTCTCCCGATCCAGGCTATGACCAAATAATCGGTGTAACCTACAAGGATGGTGTATATTCATTTATTGAAGAATCTTTTGAGTCTGCCTCCGTTGAAAGATTGAACGGCAAACAAGACACACTCATTTCCGGAGAAAACATCAAAACCATTAACGGAGAATCTATCCTGGGCAATGGCAACATTGAGATAAGCGGTGGAGATAATGTCTTCCTTGCTCGTTACGGCATAACTACCTGGGCGGAGATTAACGAGGCGGCAAGTAATGGAAAGTTAATCCACGCAACCTTCAATGGTAGGCTTTACAACCTTGAAACGGCATTACCGGTGGAAAGCGGTGCGATTATCTTCTACACCGTGCAAGCAGCCTATTCTATGCGATTGTCGGTTATTCAGCAAATACTTGGACTAACTCTTCCTACGCATTGCAGCAAGCACAGAATCGTAAGTCAACGATTGACCCAACATCAACAACCGACTATCCAAATAGCAAGGCGGTTGCTGACTATGTGGCAGAGCAGATAGGCAATATTAACTCAATCCTTGAAACGATTTAATCATGGCAACAATAGCAGAGAACTTACAACGCATCCAGGATGCGAAAGCAGACATTGCAGCAGCCATCGTGCAGAAAGGTGGTAGTGTAAGTGGTCTTATAGACACCTATGCCGATGCCGTAAGAGCATTGCCGAGTGGTGGCGGAGAACTGACTGCCGAAGACATGAAATATGTTTCGTTCACGTCGGCCAGTACGATGAAACTTCTGCCAACCATTTTTCAAAACGCAGATTGGTCACAGAAAACTTCAATGGCATCTTGTTTCTCCGGTTGTGCGAATGTGCAAGAGGTTTCTGTGCCTGCCACACCTAATGTGACATCATTCAGTGCTTGTTTTGCGAACTGTATGTCGCTGGTGTCCGTTACCATTGCCAATATGGACAAGGTGCAGATAACGCAAAGCTGTTTTAGCGGTTGCCGAATGCTGAAAGACGTGTCACTTCCGGCAATGCCACTTGTGACAACATTATCTGCTTGTTTCTCCGGATGTTCGGCACTGACCGAAATCTCACTTCCGGCACTTCCAAAGGTGACTGTTATGGGTTTGTGTTTTATGGGATGCACCAAACTGAACAAGATAGCATTGCCGGATCTGCCGAATGCACAATCTATGGTGTCATGCTTTACGAACTGCACATCATTGACCAATGTATCATTGCCGGAATTGCCGAATGTGACCACTTGCGGTGCGATGTTTTCTAACTGCAACTCCTTAACTTCGGTTACCTTCCCTAATCTCGATAAGGTGCAGATCATGGCAACAACATTCAATGCTAACAGAGCATTGGTAAATGTAGAACTGCCGGACTTGCCCGTAGTTACCAATATGTCCGGCTGCTTTGCTGGTTGCACATCTTTGCAGCGACTTGTAATCGGCAACATCGGTGGAACAATAACAAGTCTTACGAATTGGGCTATATCGGTTTGTCAAAGACTGCCGGCAGAGAGCCTTGTCGGTATCCTCAATGCACTTCCGGAAACTCCGGTTTCAAAGGTCTGCACATTGGGCGCAACACATCTGAACAAGTTAAGTGCAGAGGAAAAAGCAATCGCATCTGCCAAAGGTTGGACTTTGAATTAAATGCTATGGTATCGGTAATCATCCCGACATACAACAACGAGGACACGATCGAAAGAGCTATTTTTTCGGTTGTGTCCCAAACGTATATCGATTGGGAGCTTGTCCTGATAAACGATTGTTCAACGGATAAGACAAGGGAGATATGTGAACGCTATGCCGCGAAATACGCAAATATCAGCCTGATAAATAATGAGGAGAACATGGGCGTGGGTGTGGCTCGCCAGGTCGCGCTGAAAGCCGCAAAAGGGGAGTTCGTTACGTTTTTGGATTCTGACGATTTCATCGTGGCTGACTTCCTGCAAAAAAGCATGATGCTACAAGCGCAGAGCGATTCGGATGTGGTCTACACAAGTTATATTATTTTCTATCCCCAAGATGGTATTAAGCAGATACTAAAAGCGGGAGATTATCTCTTTGAGGGAGAAGCAACTCCACAATTACATTTCATTCAAGAAAAGAAATTCCTTACCGGCAAGATTTTCCGTAAGAGCTTGCTGGAACAAATCCCGTGGAGCAATAAGCGCGTAGGCGAGGATGTGCAGACGTTGTTCTTTGCGACCTACCAGGCGAACAAGGTGCGCAGTTCTTCATATAGTGGTTATGTCCATTGCTTTCGCGAAGGCTCGTTGCTGGCTAATACGCCGTATTTCTATGCGTACTGCGAAAGCACGATCACGGAGCAAGAGATAATAGACTATCTTATCGAAAAGCAAGACGAAAGGCTGTGGCGTTATCTGCTTACAACTAATCTCGTTAATCACAACACGATGTTGTCTGCGCTGGACACTTTCAGCAAAAAAGACCGGACAAAATACAGATCTAAATGGAAACAGCTTACTAAATGGTATACCACACACGATAAATATATAAAAGCATTGGACAATGGAAATAAAGAAATACGATAACGGGCTTGTAGAGCTTAAAGCAGACGCTGGTATGGCTCTTTCAACTTATGTTGCGGATAATGACCGTATTTTCGGCGATGTTTTCATACTTGGGAAAAACGACAGCATCGACAAGTACCACGAATGCAC
>JAGHRV010000034.1 GCA_018066175.1 Candidatus Colicola equi
CCGTTTTCTTGGCGGTGATAGTTGCTGGCTTGGCTACTACCTCGGGTTCTTTAACCTCCTCATCGTAGTAGTGGATAGCCCAGCCGTAAACGACTTGGTCTTCTACCATCGCGCATCCTTGCACGGCCTGCTTGCGCGCTTCATCGGTGATGTACTTCATACAGCCTTTGATGCTGTGCTTCTCATCTTTGAGCTTCTCAGCAAAGACGGGGTCTTGTGCTGCTACTCCTTCGAGGTGCTTCCATATCAGTTCCTCGTACTGATTCATTTTGTTTTCTGCCATAGTGTGTGATTGTTTTATTGTTTATTACTCATAGCCGCTTGGTAGCGCGCTACCGCCGGCTGTATTACTTTGACTTTCCAAAAGTGCTGCCAATACTTCTGCCTATCCTCGTTGATCTGCATCCAGTTCCCGGTAGCAGGTTCTTTCTCCCAGCCTGATTGTGAGTGCATATAGGCGAGGTATTTGTCGTAGGTGACTATTTGACACCAGCGTAGCATAGGTAATTCATCCGGGCCCTTGGCATTATAATCGCGTAGCCAATTGTGCCCTTCTGCTAATCGCTCTTTTATGCGCTTGACATACACCTCCACTTCCTCGGGCGTTGGGTATTCTGCTTTATCAGCTTGAGCTCTGGTAACCTTAGCGCTTGATTCCATTATACGCGTCTGCTCTTTTCCGCGATACTGTGTATACAAGCGCCAGTGCTTCCATATTGCCGCAGGGTTGAGATATTCGATTTCGTACTCCTCCGTGCATTTATCTACGAAGTGAATAAGATCGCCCAGCGTATAATTGCAGTATGTTTGAATAAAGCGTGTGCTGAATATCTTACCATCCACCTCCGGACAACTTCTACCGTAATTACGATAGAGGTTATCTATCACAGCGCGTACAAAGCCATTCTGTTTATCCGCAGAACCTATCTCGCAGAGCATGGGCGTATCAAAGACATCCTCAATCTTTAATATCGAGATATTCTGGACGAGGTCTTCTACTGATGCTGCTTTTGCCCATTCCGTTATTTCTTTGGTTGCTGCCATTGATTTCTACTTTTAGCCAGTTATTGAATTTTTGTTTTACTCCGCTTCGTCCTTGACGATCCACTATCCCCTCTTGCCCGTAGGCCAGTAGCCACTCATCGAACTTATCCACCCACGGGGCGAGTATCGCTTGCATCTCCTCCATCGTCTTAC
>JAGHRV010000026.1 GCA_018066175.1 Candidatus Colicola equi
CATGATACTGAAACTTGGAGATTTCGTGAACATCACGATAACGCAGGACAGACTGCGCGTTGCGCTCGCTGCCGCTATCAGGGAGAACGCCGAGCTGTGGGATGTTGTACGTTCAGAAGCCGGCAGATACCTGGCGGAGCAGGTAAGGGCAGAAGCCAAAAAAAGGGGAATAAAAAGCAAAATCAAAAGTTAATATGTTGACAACCCTTATCGTCGCCTCGTTCATTATCGCAATAGTGTGCTATTCGCTCGCAGCGTATTTTGAAGACAAATAAACAAAATGGCAAAGTACAACAACCACAAAGTAAGCAACAGCTTCGGCTCGTTCGACAGCCGCAAGGAGTTCCAGCGTTACGCCTTTCTTTTAAGCAAGCAGTCAGAGGGCGCAATACATGGACTTCGCAGGCAGGTGAAATTCGTTCTTATCCCGACGCAATACAGAACGGAAACCGTGCAGCTCAAAACAAAGAGCAAGACGCGCCAGGTTGTTGCCGAACGTGAATGCGCGTACTTTGCCGACTTTGTTTATTTCCGTGGCGCGGAGCAGATCGTGGAAGACATCAAGGGCGTGGGCGGCGGTTTCAGTACCGCAACAAAGGATTTCGTAATCAAGCGCAAGCTCATGCTCTACAAGTACGATATATCCGTGCGCGTTGTAAGTAAAGCAACCGATTGGCAATAACCTTTTCACACTACTATGGGCAGACCAAAGAAGATACTCGGCAAGTACGAGATTTCGAACAAGCAGATACATAACGAAATCAATCGTAACGAAATGCCGGCAGACACAATAACCGGGCGCTGGACGTTCGACAAAATGATAGCACACACGTGCAAGATAGCGAAGCGACAAGCGCCGAAGATGAACATAACACCGTACATTTAAAAACCTTTTCACAATGAGCAATTACACTAACATGGACTTTCTCGTGGCGTTTGCAAACCACCACAGAATGACAATTAAGAACGCGGACAAGGCAATGATCTTGCTAATGCCGTTTATCATCATGGACGTGGCATACGAGTATTACCGCCGCGACATCAAGCCGCTGGAACTGCGCCAGCTTACAAAGAAATACCGCAAGGAATGGAAAGAGGCATACGACCGCTTCAACCATTACTTTTTTGACGCTCTGGACGCAGACATGCAGGACGCGTTTTGCGACAAAATGGACAGCTTTAAGCGCTTTATGTACCTGGACATAGTTAAACTGCAATCAAAGATGATACGCTGCTTGCCTGACGGCATAAGCGCACAGGAGAAACAAGTGGTCGCTGCTGCGTTGCTGTCTAATCGTATAGCGCGTATTGCACAGGACATGTGGGGCGCGTGTTATCAGGTAAACGGAACGATGCCGAGCCAGCACAGCGGATTGAACGGTATTCTGACATACACAAAAGCCTTTGCCAAAGAGTACGTAAAAGGTAAACAGGCATACAAGGAGTATTGTCCAGCTGAAACCGAAAAAGAGCTATACAAAGGTATTTCGGATTTTACCGCCGCTTGTTTCAAGTTCGTGGACTATGACATAAAGACGGCGTAGGACAAAAAACGGCAAATTGTTATTTACAGATGAATGACAAAGTATGAGATAATAGACAGGATCGCGAGGGAACGCCGCGTGGAGCAGATGATAGAAAACATTTGCAAGCACTCCGCGCCGGAAATGAAAGACTTGGCGCAAATGGTGTACCTCGCCGTCCTGGAAAAGCCGGAAGAAACGATTGTGGGGTTTTGGGAAAGGCAGGAAATCAATTTTTATCTCATACGCATAATAAAAAACCAATGGCAGACGGAACACTCGCCATTCCGCGACATGTTCACGCGCTATGCAAGGAAAGCAAAGGATATAACGGACGCGCTCGAAGCCTATGATGAAGCATACACCCGACGTTACGGAAGCATTGAGGACGTTTTCAGCAATAAAGGCTGAATACGCTTATGACGCTGACGTGCTGTGTATGGACAGCCATAAGGTGCGAATACTGAAATGGATAATTGAAACAAAGCTGGACGATGCGGACAAGATAATAATTAAGCTATACGCAGAGCTGGGAAGCATACGCGAGCTGTCAAAGATGCTCGGCATATCGCGCAGTAGCGCAGACAAGCAGATAGACCGCATCCAGGCTGTAATACGGAGAGAGTATGAAGATATATGCAGAAATATTGCTGATAATGCTAATCGTGGTATTCGTCGTTGATTGCAGCGGCTTTACCTCGGCATGGCGTTCGGCACTCGGCCGCTGGCTGAAAGTAACGGTACGCGAGGATATAAAGCCGCTAACGTGTTCGCTGTGCATGACGCATCACGTTTGCGTTATCTATGCGCTTTGCGTGGGGCAGTTCTCGCTCCCGGTGTGGGTGTTCATCTGTCTGTGCGCGTTCATGGCTAAACCTACGGGGCAGATGCTGATAGCGTTACGCGATCTGTACGACGGCGTGGTATTCAAGTTTAACAAAATGATAGACAAATTATGGAAAGACGAAAATTAACAGCGGCAGAGATACGCACCCTTTCACGCTTCGACGTAGACACTCGCAGCGCGTTTCCGGCTGCCCGTTCCAACTATCTGCGCAGCGTAGGCCGCGAGGATATCAACATTCTGAAAGAGATTTACAAAGCCGTAACCGGCGAGGACTTCCGCGAAACAGCAAGCAGCTGCTCATCATGCGAGCTGCGCCTGCAACGTATTATCTGCGCGTGGTACGATGCAGACAAGGCAGCGGTAGAAGCAAAGCCAGTAGCGCCAAAGAAAAGGGCAAGCAAGAAATAGTATGCAGTACAACCTTTCAAACGAATTGGATCGTGAACGCTTAATGGCGAAACTCGCCAAAGACATTGAGCGTGGCGTGGTGGTGGACTATACGGCAAAGGTAATGAAGACCGTAAGCCAAAACCGATACCTGCACCTGCTTATCGGTGTGGCGGCTATGGAGTGCGGCACGTCGATAGAGTATGCAAAGGCGGAGTATTTCAAGCGCCTGGTAAACCACGAACTATTCGCTTTTGACAGCGAGGATGCGATTTTGGGAAAGGTTACGGAGAAACTGCGCAGCATAAACGAAATACCATGCGAGGACTTATCGAAAGCCATTGACAAGTTCAAGACGTGGGGCAGAGAACAGGGCTGGGTAATGCCCGATGCAGAGGATATGCGGCTTATGCAACTGATAGAAACTGAAATGAGCCATAATAGGTGGCTGTAACTAATAACTAACGACTAATTAACGACTATGGCAAGGACAGCAGAGGAATGCCGTAATATGGGGAAGAAGATAACCAAAGAAACGGCAAGAGAGATGCAGAAAAAGGGAGCAGAAAAACGGCGCTTGAATGCCGAGGGGCGCGAGCTTGCCCGTGCCATTCTCCGTCTTGCCGTATCGGGTAAGGAGCAAAAGGAAATTGCGAAAGAGCTTGGACTTGACGAGAGTTCGCCCGTAAGCCAGGAGGCGGCAATGGATAGCGCCATGCTCCGAGAGGCGAAAAGCGGAAATACAACGGCTTACGAGAAGCTGATGAAGAAAGCCGGCTATATGGTGGACAAGATAGAGGCTGAACACGTTGTTAAGGATATGCCGGCGACGAAAGAAGAAAGCAAGCGTTTCTTGCAGAAGCTGAATAAAGAGTAATGGCAACGGCGGAGTATTGGAGAAAGAAAGTAATAGCCGAAGGACTTGCGTCTTTCGTGGACTTGCTGTTCCTTGCGAAAACCGATAGGGACTTTGTTTGGGGCGAACACCACAAACGGATATGCAAAGCTCTGGACGATGTGGTGGACGGCAAGTGCAAGCGCCTTATCATTAACATTGCACCGCGTTATGGCAAAACGGAGCTGGTGTCTAAAATGTTCATCGCATACGGCCTTGCTCTCAATCCCAAAAGCCGTTTTATCCATTTGTCCTATTCGGACGATTTGGTGGTGGACAATAGCCGAGATATAAACGAGTTCGTAAGAACGCCAGCGTATCAGGCGCTGTTTCCATACGTGAAGCCGACGGGCATATCCTCAAAGAAATGGTACACATCAGAGGGCGGAGGTGTCTATGCCGTTTCAACTGCCGGGCAGGTTACAGGCTTCGGCGCTGGACAAATGGATGACGAGAACGTCGATGTGGGCTTCATCCGCGAAAACCCGTCTGCGCAGTTCGCCGGAGCTATCATTATCGATGATCCATTGAAACCGGAGGACGCAAATTCGGATATAGAGCGCGAGAAAGTAAACGCGCGTTTCGAGCAGACAATCCGCAGCCGTACCAATTCGCGCAATACGCCGATAATCATAGTTATGCAGCGACTACATGAACACGACCTCTGCGGATACCTCCAAAGCATAGAGCCTGACGAGTGGACGGTGCTTTCTCTGCCGTGCATTACCTATGAGGGCGGAGTGGCGAAGCCGTTATGGGAGTTTAAAGATACGCTGGAAGAATTGGAGAAACGCCGAGCCGCCGATAGCATTACGTTTGACACGCAGTACATGCAAAACCCGACACCACGCGAGGGTTTAATGTACGCGCCGTTCAGGACTTACGAAACGCTGCCGACGGGGAGCTACACGATAGAGAACTACACGGATACAGCGGATAAGGGTAGCGACTTTCTCTGTTCCATTTGTTACGCACGCTTCGATACGGCCATATATGTGCTTGACGTGCTTTATACGCAGAAGCCTATGGAGTTCACAGAGCCGGAAACGGCCAGGATGCTGACGCGCAATGATGTGCGCCATGCAGTCGTAGAGAGCAACAACGGAGGCCGAGGATTTGGGCGCAATGTTGAACGATCATGCCGAGAGCTGGGCAATTATACAACGCAGTTCGAGGAACTGACGCAGACCAACAATAAGGATGCGAGGATTTACACCAATTCGGCAAAGGTTACGAATATTGTCTACATGCCGGCGCTGTGGGAAACGATGTGGCCGCAATTCGCGCAAGCAATAAAGGGATACCGCAAAGCTGGTCGCAACGTGCATGACGATGCGCCCGATTGTCTGACGGGATGCGTGGAAATGTTCGAGAGAGGGGCGGCATATTCATTCGGTTTTGGAAACGATTACGATTAAGATATGATAACAAGTTACGACAATTTACCCGTAAGCAAATACGAGGCTATACAGGCAACAGTCAAGGAGAACGGCGACGACCTGGCAATCGTGGCAATCCTCGCCGGCAAGACGGAGGATGAGCTGCTGAACATGCCGTTGACGGAATACGAGAAACTGCGTGACGGCGCAGCGTTCCTGTACTATGAGCCACAGCCGCACAAGGTGGCAAAGAGCTACAAGATAGGCTACTTTGAGCTGATACCATGCACCGATGAGCGCAAGCTGACCACGGCGCAGTACATCGACTTCAAGGAACTGATAAAGACAGAGTACACGATGCCGCAGATACTTTCGGTATTCCTCGTTCCAAAGGGCAAAGCCTATAACGAGGGGTACGACGTTTTGGAGGTGCAGGCGGCAATCGGTGCGGAGCTGTCAATACTTGACGCAATAG
>JAGHRV010000020.1 GCA_018066175.1 Candidatus Colicola equi
CACCGGTCTCTCTTCCTTTATTTTGGAAAGACAAATGGCAACAGGCAATAGGCGACAAACGACAAGAGAAATATACATGGTCAAAGATGGTGACATTACGCAAAGACGCACAACTCGCCCCGACGGAGTATGTTATTCGATGGATAGCTGCTTGGGTAGAAGAGTTTGGTATTGACGGCTATCGTTGTGACGTGGTAGAGTATGTCCATCCCGAACGTTGGCAGCAACTTTACGAGACAACCAACGCTGCGTTACAATGTTGGCGTAAAAACCACCCTAAAGACCCTGCGTCTCAATGGAAAGACGATATTTATTTTACTGGAGACCACGAGGATGCATATATCACTCGCCTTCCCGAATACGAAGCTGTGGGCTTCAAATCTATGGTAAATATGATGTTCCCTAAAGATGGGAATCTATCGACGATCATTCCTGTATGGCAAGCCTATGCTGATTCAATGAACCAATGGCGTAAACAGGGACACGAATGGTATCCCTTCTCCTATCTTAATAACGCCTATTTCCGAGATGCCGATATGACACACATGGATCGCTGTGCCATTGCGTTCTTACTCGCTCCCGGAGCAGTACAGATCTTCTATGGCGACGAAACGAGCCGTCCTATGTCCGATGCTCGTTATAATGTGGATGCCGCTCAGGCTTTCCGTTCGGATATGAATTGGCAGCAGGCTACAAGTGAGAGGCTATGGGAGATTTATTGCCAGTTGTGCCATCTACGAAAAGCACATCCGGCTATTGGAGCGGGACTACAAACTGTCATTAATGATCGTACCGTGTTGCGAACGTTAGGAAATGACACCGTATGTATCCATTTAGACGATAACCAAGTCACTATTAGTTGTAGCGACAATAAAACGGAATCTCTTGTCATTAACCTATACTGATTTTCCTCGCGTCGCGATAAATTTTGCAAATAAGTAACTTGCCCGTCACCCGCTGACGTTAAAGAGAGGCATCACTTACGAGATGTAAAATGGTGAGGACATAATTCTAAATGCGCTTTTCGATGTCATTTTGGCAGAAAAAGAGCATTTTTATTTGGTAGTTTCAATTATTTTTTGTAATTTTGCAAGCGAATTCTAAATAATAGCATTTTTATGGAAACGAAAGAAGTTAAAAAAGAGGAGAGAAAGGTGTCTAAGTTTTGGGAAGCCTGCCAAAAGTTTAAAGGAGCATTTATAATCAACGACCCTACCTTTGTACTATAATGCGTTACTTATTAGATACAAATATCTTTGTTTACTCGGCTATTGATGTAGATAGTTTGAGTAAGGATGTGCGTGCTATTTTGGAAGATTACGACAATACTTTTTGCATCAGTTCCGAATCGGTAAAAGAGTTAATAGTGGCATATCGAAACAAAGGATTGGGAGCGCGATACTGGAAAACTCCAGAGGCAATGGTTAAAGCTATAGAAGATGATTATGGAATAGCGATATTGCCTATTGCCAAAGAGCATATGCTAACTTATTCTCGATTACAACTTAATGAGGCACAGGGGCACAAAGACCCAAGTGACCACATCATTATTGCACAAGCAATTACGGAAAAGTTACCGCTGATTTCTAGCGACACTCGTTTCCTATTTTATCGCAATCAAGGTTTAGAACTAATATTCAATACAAAATAAACAAAACAAAATAACCCCGCCTATGATTAACCGGCATCGTAAAGGCGATGCATGACATATAAAAATTAGAGTACAGCTAAGAACTTGGATTCTTGAAAACTCGACACTTTCAAAATCTATTATGCCAAGGACAAGGCTTTTGCTCACGCAACGCGTGAGTCTTGTTCTGTAGATATTTGGCATAATAAGGTAGTCGAGAACCTCAAGAATCCAGATTGAAGCTAACAAGCCTCACGTTTTTTGTGGTCTATTAATGCAATCTAGGATACTAATAAAATATCTATAATATCAAACGGAGTAAGCCGAAAATCCGATGAAGAGTAGGCAAATACTAATTTATTACAATTATGAAGAAAATCCTTTTTACAGTTTTGGCAATGTTCTTTGCTGTTTCTGCTTTTTGTGCAGATGTTATCATTACCACCAAATCCGAAAAATTGGAAGTTAAAATCGTTGAGATTAGTTCAACAGAAGTGAAGTACAAGAAAATCAATAATTTGCAAGGTCCCACTTTTGTACTTAGTACAAATGATATTAATACCATTATGTATGCAAATGGTGATGTACAAGTGATTGAGCACAAAGCCGCACAACCAGCCTCAGCAGCTCAACCCGCACACCCCACTCAGTATGCACAACCGCAACAGGGCTATGGACAATATCCACAAGCTGGTGGTTATCAACAGCCTTATGGCAATAATTATGGTTATAATCCTAATATGCCTTACCCGGGCACTCCTGGTTATGCGGGGAATGGTATTGTTCGTAATGGCCATGACTATTATTACAAAGGTCAACAGATTAAATTACAAGATTTCCTTTATCAAACCTGCCCACAAGCATACGATTATTGGCGCAAAAACTTCCTTATGGAATGTGCCGGCTGGGGATTGCTTAGTGGCGGTGTTGTCATGGCCGTTGCTGGTGGTGCTGCAGCAGGAGTGACTGGTAGCGAAGCAATGATAGGATTAGCAGCTGTAGGTGCAGCAGCGGTATGTGCAGGTGTTCCTTTGGGGGCTGTTGGTCATATCCGTCGCACAGAGAAGGCTGTTGATGTATTTAACATGCAATGTGCTGCCCGTTATTCTGAGGTGCGTTTTAATCTCCAAGCCTCACAAAACGGTATTGGTTTAGCACTTAACTTCTAAAATTGTTTACTATGAAACGACTTGTATTAATTCTTTTTATGATATCTGCCACATTATTACATGCGGCGGATATCATAATCACTCGTTCTTCTACTAAAATCAATGCAATCATTGAGGAAGTAGGAACAACGAGCATTAAGTACCGCACCACTGATAACCCTAAAGGACCATTGGTTGTGTTAGAAACTAATCAGATTGCAACGATTATCTATGGTAATGGAGAGGTTCAGACTTTTGAGGAGGAGCCCGTTGTAGAACAAGCGGCAACGCCAGCTCCGCAACCGATGTCACCTTATCCTCAAAATGGTTACGGCTATAATCCTAATATGCCTTACCCTGGTACTCCCGGTTATGCAGGAGACGGCCTAGTCCGCAATGGTCGGAATTATTATTTTAATGGTCAGCCAATTGTATTGCAAGATTTTCTCTATCAGACTTGCCCACAAGCTTACGATTATTGGCGCAAGAATCTTATCATGGAATGTGTTGGTTGGGGATTGCTGGGTAGTGGTATTGCCATTACTGCTGTTGGTAGCGCACTTGCTGGCATCGCACATAGTCAATTTTCTGGCCTTATAACAGATGAAGAAAGGTCGGCTTGGGAGCAAGGTATCGCGGTGGCTGCTGTTGGCGCAGCTTTTGTTGCTACAGGTATACCATTGGTAACAGTTGGCCATATCCGTCGCTGCAAAAAAGCTCCGGAAATATTTAATCAACAATGTGCGAAAGATTATTCTGATATTCGTGTTGATCTTCAAGCTTCACAAAACGGTATTGGTTTAGCACTTAACTTCTAAAATTGTTTACTATGAAACGACTTATATTAGTCCTTTTTGTGATATCTGCCACATTATTACATGCGGCGGATATCATAATCACTCGTTCTTCTACCAAAATCAATGCTATCATTGAGGAAGTTGGAACGACGAGCATTAAGTACCGCACCGCCAATAATCCTAAAGGACCATTGGTTGTGTTAGAAACTAATCAGATTGCAACGATTATCTATGGTAATGGCGATGTCCAAACTTTTGAGGAAGAGCCCGTTGTAGAACAACCGGCAACACCCACTCAGCAACCGATGTCACCATATCCGCAAATGGGATATCCTTCTGCCTATCCTCAGAATAACTATGGCATGGGTGGTTATCCGTTTGTAGATTACAAAGCAATTGAGCAACACCGCAAGGATAGTATTAAGGCAGCAAAAAAAGCGGCCTTCAAAGCTAAGGTGGATGCCATTCCGAGAAAGCACTTCTTATTAGCCAACTATACGTACACCTTTGGTAATAAATCGCATAACGTCGGTCTAACCTATGGTTGGTGTCACGTTGCAGGTGTGTACATTAATGCCACATTAGGCGTAAGTGGTTTCCATTATAAGACGGCAGGCGAGGTGGGTTTACCATCTTGGGATAATTACTATTATTCTGATTGGGATTTAACCAATACACATACTAATCAACGAGTTTCGTTCAATACAGGTTTGATGGTTCGCTTAGGTTGCCCTCTTTATTTTATGGGAGGCGTAGGTTATTGTTATCGTACATTAACCTATAAAGCAACTAATGGCGATTGGATTAAGATAGGGGAAGATGGTCATGAAGACAATCCCAATGCTATGACGTATCAAGTTGGATTTTTAGCTGATATCAAGGGGGTCTCTTTGATGGCAAGTTTCGGTGGGTATGTATATGACAAACATCAACTTGAAGCATCAATCGGTATTGGCTGCGCCTTAAACGGCAAGAAAGGAGGTAAAAAATGAAAACATATCTAAAATCCATATTAGCAATTATTGTTATTTTGCTTTTTGCCTGCGAAAAAGATCCGACATTTAGAATCTTAAGCATTAACGATAATGCCACAAAAGTCTCCAACATTACTACTACATCGGCAGAAGTTATTGTTAGTATTTTTGAGACAGAATCAGGAGACCATTATAATTACAATCATAAAACACTTGAGGTCTATTATTCCACATCTTCTAATCCTTTTCAAGGACTGGCTGAATATAAGTATGTTTATTCTGCGGGAACATATACTCTTCAATTAAAGAAATTGGAACCAGGCACAACTTACTATTATGCAGCGAAATTGGGGAATCAACGTGGTAAAGTTAGAAGTTTCAAAACACCACCTGAATTGACAGCAACGACTGGAAATTATAGCAATCTAACTGCCAAGTCTGTGCAATTAGAAGGTTCCGCAGTAATTCTTAATGGTGGATATCTTGCCAAACTTGGAATTTTAGTGCGCTTGCATAATCCGGATGTTACTATTGACAATTATGATCACAAAGAGTATTCTTATTTCGGTAAATCAAGCGGTACTTATACCGTTACTAAATCCTTCTCCGGCCTATATACCGAATCCACATACTACTATCGCACTTATGCTGAAAGTGAGAAGGGTAAAATATATTATGGTGAAGTAAAGAGTTTTAAGACAACTGTGGCACCAACAATAAATGTATTTACAGACTATGCTGACAACATTACCTCTACTTCTGTTCGATTGCACGGCAATTGTACTTTACTGAATGGTGCTCAATTAGCAGAGGCTGGCGTCCTACTTAAACGGAATGACTCAAATGTTTCTTGGACGAATTATGATAAATATGGCTCTGGGACATATGCTAACTTTCAGGTTGATTTTACAAATCTTTCTTCTAATTCGACTTACTATTATCGTGCATATGCAAAAGACAAAGAAGGGAATGTCTATTATGGTGAAGTAAAGAGTTTTAAGACAGCTGTGGCACCAACAATAAATGTATTTACAGGCTCTGCTGAAAGCATCACTGCTACTTCTGTTAAATTGAGCGTTAATTGCACACTAAATAATGGTGCTCAATTAGCAGAGGCTGGCATTCTGGTGAAATTACAAAACTCAAATGTTTCTCTAACGAATTATGATAAACATAGTTCTGGAACATACACAAACTTTACGACTACCTTTACCAATCTTTCTTCTAATTCGACCTACTATTATCGAGCCTATGCAAAAGACAAGGAAGGGAATGTCTATTATGGCGAAGTAAAAAGTTTTAAGACCTTAACTGCCAGTATTAGTGTAACAACAGGTGCTACCGAGAACATCACTTATACATCTGTTCGAGTACGTGGCTACTGTACACTAAATAATGGTGCTCAATTGGCAGAGGCTGGCATCCTACTTAAACTACAAAACTCGAATGTTTCTCTAACGAATTATGATTTATATTGGTACGGAACATATACAAATTTTTATGTTGATTTCACAGATCTTTCTTCCAATTCAACCTACTATTATCGAGCTTATGCAAAAGACAAGGAAGGGAATGTCTATTATGGCGAAGTAAAGAGTTTTAAAACCCCTATGTATAAGGCTACTCTTTCTGAGTATTTAGGGACCTACAGTGTTAAATATGATCAAGGAGATGATGATTTTAATGAATATGATTTTCCCAACCCGAAAGACCAAACAACTTGTAGTTCATGGAATTATAACCAAACA
The DNA here is from genome assembly GCA_018066175.1 of Candidatus Colicola equi. GTDB lineage: Bacteria > Bacteroidota > Bacteroidia > Bacteroidales > Paludibacteraceae > Colicola > Colicola equi. Next base: position 6,298 of record JAGHRV010000020.1, read on the forward strand.
GGTACGGCAACAATCAGTAAAATTACAGCTCCTTCTGGAGCGTCCGGACAATGGGTAAAGATGACATTCACTCCCCAAGACGATTCTCCATGGACTTTAAGTGGGAAATATGATGAGGATGCGTATTGTATTTGCCTTTATGGAGATGTGGCAGGGGATTATACAATACCCGGTCTCAATGCTTCCGGGGCTATCTGCCCCGATTGCGGGGTTTGGGCAGGTATGTTTTATGGACATTTTACTATGCCAATATATAAATCCGGTAGTGATATATACTTATTGTCTTCTGGATATGGATACAAAGGTTCCATGGAGATTCGATTGGTGAAATCGGGGCCTAATGCGCAGATAGAGTTCAACGCGCCGAACAAAGATAAGAAATTTGGATATTATCCGAATGGTATTGGACATTATAATGCATGGTGTGGAAGTCCGGATTCACAAGGTTCGTTTCATTGGGGTACGATGGCCCTGGGGAGTGAAGAATATGTCAATCTCACTTTTACCAAACAATAGGTGTAATTATGTAGATATTACGCAAAAGACATGAATAATCAAGGAAAATTAGGTGAAACAATTAAAAATATCAATAATATGAAAAAGATATTATTAGTAGTATTCGCAATAGCAAGTGTTTGCTTGTTAATCGGTTGTAAGGACCAAAAGAGTTCAAGCATAGAAGACACTACTTCTTATTCTGGCTATGCACCTAATGCTCAACAACTTGTGGGTAAATGGTTCGTCGGGCCGAGTTCATACGTTGAATTTATGTGGAATGGCTCCTCGTGGGGAGTACGAGAAGGTACCGTATTAAAGGCTCTTCTGGCAGGAGGTGGGGTCTCCAATTTACAATACTCTGGTCAGATTGCCTATAGTCAAAAAGATGGCTATACAGCGACACTCAAATGGAATATCAATTACACCTATACGTCCAAAGTACCACATTATGAAAGTGCTGGTTACCAAAGTCATGTGTACTACACTTATGAAGATCGAAGTGAAATAGACTCGGGTGACGTTACATTGTGCTTCACTTCTTATCAAGGCGGTTATTGCCAAGGAACGATTAGGGGAAAATATACATCCTATACGGAATTTAGTTTGAGATAATAAGATTAATGCAAAAATTCTCAAAGTGAGTGATACTGAGTGCGTTTTAATTTCCAAACCTCACAAAATGGTATTGGTTTAGCACTTAATTTCTAAATACCGCCACCGGCGCCAGAGTGAAGTAACTCTAAAAGTTTACTATTATTAAGATTTTAGTCAATGTTATAGGTGCTTTTGGGAGTCGAGGGTCGGTCGACAGTGTCTAAACACCCTCTAAACACTCATTAGACGCCCAAAAGTTTACTATTATTAAGATTTTGCGGGGCAGAAAACAACTCGTTCTCTGCCTCGCTTTTTCATTTCTCATGGACGCAAGTGCCCAACCTCGCTTCCGCGACCGGCACTTCCATCAAAATAGTTGAACATTGGATTGCAAAGGATGTGCAAAATGGTGAAGTTCAATGACTTGTAAATGGTAGATGAAGAAAGTATCCTAAAAAACATAGCACTAGGATTACTAGGATAACTAGGATTTCTGCTTGCCCTTATCCTAATTATCCTAACTATCCTAATCATAGGATTTCTTCTGCGCAAGTCAATTACCTGCGGTGCTTTTTGCTTTATCTTTTACGCGCTGCGTTAATCTGCGTTATTTGGCTAATTCCGAATTGGTTAATTGCTCGCCGTTCCGACGACGGGTGTTTGTCGGGTGTTTATAAGCCCCTGCGACTACCCACCGTCTCACAGCCTACAACTTTGCGTTCCAAAATGCGGTTCATAAGGGGTTCCTAAGCGGTTCATAGCGGGTTACGATGCGGTTCCCATAAGCCCATGCGGCAAGGATACATGTATGAGCCATAAATCTAGTTTCTACAATAAAACCTTGTTTTGAGGATTTGAGGATTTTGATTTTCCCTAAAAAAGTAGACAGTTTTTGATAGGGAAGGAACATCAAGGAAGTTCCGGGAACTTCCTTGATGTTCCCGACTTCCCGAACGAACCAAATGTGCCGTATTTACTGGCATTTCTCCATCTTACAGACATTCTCACGAACGCTTCACGAACACCTTTTTCGCGACCGTCAGAAAACAATTCGTTTCTGCCTCGCTTTTTTTCTATTCCTTTCTCACCATTGGACAGGAATGTAAAATGAATTGCCACAAAACTGTAAAGCAAATTGCCACAAAAATGTAAAATAATTTGCATGGGTCAAAAAAAAGTATTATTTTTGCATGCAAATTTGGAATCAAACTCCAAAATTGCATAAATTATGGCAACAAGTATCTACTTATCACGAGCAATTACGAAGATTGGAAATCAAGCTTTCTATTTATGAAAAAAATTAATGTAGAAATAGTTGAAACGGATAATGCAATTATTAAGACGTATAAACGTTTGCCGATAATCCCTCGTATCGTGACTATGTTAGAGTTGGTTATTGTTCCATTGGGTTTAGTGGCCATTCTGAGTATGCTGATTCATACGCTCCATCAGCAAGGACTGACATTATTAGATAGGGGGCTAAAACTCAATGTATTGCTTGGTATTGTAATCTTATATAATGTGTGGACGTTTGTTTCGCTGATAGGAGTTTGGCGTATGCGAAGAAAGGGTATGTTGTCTTATCTGATATGCCAAATCAGCCGGGTTATATATAGTGGGATATGTATAGCCGTACTTGATTTACAATGGGACTCTTTTTTCGACGGCTTATGGATAATAGCGATATTCCTTGCCTCTTTCTTTTTCCGTGAAGCAGGTCATAATGCCTATACTATCGTGCTGAATAACGGAGTAATTAAAGAGAAGAAAGAGGTTGACTAATGGATAATCTTGATTACCATTTAAGTCCTTTGAGGCAGAAAAGTAGTTGCTTCTAACTACATAAACCCTAATTCCAATTTGGCTTCGTCAGACATCATGTCCTTGGTCCATTCGGGTTCAAAAACGATATTAACTTGCACTTCGTTAATACCTTTAACAGAAAGCACTTTTTGACGAATATCCTCCACAAGAAAATCGGCAGCAGGGCATGAGGGGGCGGTGAGAGTCATATCAATCACACAAACCTCGCCTCGGATGTCAATCTTATAAATTAGCCCCAGGTCGTAAACGTTCACAGGAATCTCAGGATCATACACCGTCTTGAGCATCCGTAAAACCTCTTCTTCTTGTTGTAAAAACTCGTTCATTTAGAATTGTTCCTCAAAAAGCATGCAAAAGTACTGCTTTTTTTTGAATTATGCAAGCTTTTTTTGCGTATTTCAAAAATTCTTAGTATTTTTGTGGCCAATTATGAATTATGCATTAAGGATAAAGCGACGGTTTCATGAGGCGTGCGAGCAATATGGGCTGTTAGCCGATGGCGATAAAGTGCTGATTGGACTGAGTGGCGGCAAGGATAGTCTGCTATTGGTTGAACTATTAGGAGCCCAGGCTAAGATATTCAAACCACGTATCGAAGTGGTGGCGCTGCACGTGCGCGTGGCGGAACGCAATTACCAGAGTGACCTGACTTACTTAGAGCAGTTCTGCGCGTCTCACGGAGTGAGATTGGAGGTAGGTGATACAAGGATTGTTCCCCCGGAAAGAGACGAGAAACAAGAGAAGAACCCGTGTTTCCTATGCTCGTGGTATCGCCGCAAGATGCTGCTGGATAAAGCGCAAGAGTGGGGTTGCAACAAGATAGCCTTGGGTCATCATCGTGACGACGTGCTTCAAACGATGCTGATGAACCTGATTTACGAAGGGCGATGCTCGTCCATTCCTCCCCTTCTGCCCCTGGATAAGATGCCCCTATCGATCATTCGTCCGTTATGGAAAATAGACGAAAGCGATATCGCGCACTATGCCGCCATGCAGGGTTATCAAAAGCAACTGCACCTATGTCCGTACGAGAAAGAGACCTCTCGCAACGAGGCTGCTGAACTGCTCGCCCAACTGGAAAAGATGAATCCGGAGGTACGAGCATCGCTGATGCATGCGTTGGAGAGGGGGAGCCAATTAGCTAATTGATTGTGCCCGCAGATACCGCAGACTACGCAGAAAACGCAGAAATTATTTTGACGGTTGCTGCGCAACAAATACGATACATATGTGGAGCAAGGACTAGCGTCCTATTGCGTCTCAGCTAATAGATATCCTACCATGAACAAGT
>JAGHRV010000059.1 GCA_018066175.1 Candidatus Colicola equi
ACTTGTTCATGGTAGGATATCTATTAGCTGAGACGCAATAGGACGCTAGTCCTTGCTCCACATATGTATCGTATTTGTTGCGCAGCAACCGTCAAAATAATTTCTGCGTTTTCTGCGTAGTCTGCGGGAGACTATCAGTTTACGTTAATCATCGCCAAGTACTCCTGCTCGGGTTGACCGGGAGTAGGAATGAGTGTGGCTTTGTCTAAGACCCCCAATGCCGCCAGGTCCATGATGGACGAGTAACCACTGCGGCAGATAATATGTTGGCATGTCGTCAAGGCTGCCGCCATATCTCGGTCATTAAGGTAAGTGACTTTGACCACCGAACCATGGTGCAGCTCAATAAATGGTTCCTGTATCTTGCCACGAACAATCAGCGTTCTTTCGTCACTCATGACGGCCTGCTCCGTCAGCGTCTCTTCTAATAGGGAACGTTGCGGTTCCAAGCCGGACAGCACCGCCACGGTGTCGTAACCGCAGTACGGCGAAGAGGCTATATCCCATTGCTGACCACTGAAGCGAGACAACGGACCTATATACTTAATCTTTGAATGCTCAACTCTCAACGCTAAATGCTCATCGCTCCACGCTAAATGCCCAAGCATTCCCGACAGGGAGGGTTGGGGCGCGTCGGTATCCCAGTCCGGCACCCATACTTCGTCATACCTATTATATATTCGCGCGTGCAGGCGTGCGAAAAGCGGTTCCAACCATCGCCAAAAGCGCGGCAAGCGAATCCATAACTGGTGGGTGATATAGACGCAACGCGTGGATTGGGAGTATAAACCAAAGCGGTTATCCGATATGACTAAATCAATATGCTCGGTGGCCAATAATCTACTCAGACATACCTCGTCCATCCATGTAAAGCGAATCAGTTGAGGTAAGGCTCTTAGCATGGCCCATACTTGACTCTTGCCACGACTGTAACGAAGGTGCAACGGAGCCAAATCAATCGTGCGTACATCCGGGAAGGTTTTCTTCAACCAAGATAAACTCTCGCCATCGCCGCCTAAAACCACTTTGTGACCTTGTCTGATGTACTCACGCACCAAGGCGGCACACCTCGTGGCGTGACCTAATCCCCAGTTGAGCGGTGCAATCAGAATAGTCATAACCTTATTTGAAGACAAAATAAACAGCCAAAATCAAGAAGATAGCAGCTACCACGTAGTTCCACTTCAGTTGCATGTGAAAAACAAAGATGGAGAACAGCACAAACACCACCAAGGTAATCACTTCCTGAAGGACCTTCAACTGCATGATATTGAATGGTCCACCATTGCCTTCAAAACCAATCTTATTGGCTGGCACTTGTAAACAGTACTCAAAGAAAGCAATCCCCCATGAGAAAGCTATAACGGCTATCAATGGCCATTTCTGAAACCATGAGTACTCCGCCAATTTTAGATGGGCATACCACGCCGTAATCATCATGATATTGGCAAAAAACAACAATAAAATAGAATAAACTCCTTGCATATTATATAATTGTCAATTAGTTCTCGTTTCTTTTATCTCCCGCAGATCTCGCAGATTTACGCAGACTTTTTTTGTTTACGGTGCTTTCAGCACAAGTTCGGAAAGATTGTTATATCCGGCTAATCGCCTTGTGGACTATTCGTCATGACCGCTATCATGAGCGAGCTCCCATACCGCTCTGACTTATAGTCCTACTCTGCTACTTTGTACAGAGCATATCCCAATCTTTCAATCATTCCGGTATCGTGCCGATACAAAATCGGTCCTTCGGACAAATCTATCATCTACCATCTATCATAATAGATAGAGAAGGATTCGCGCTGATACTTGTGGCAAAGCCACCGAACTTATGGCGCGGTACGCCATCGAATCATTTATACTGTTGTGGAGCGAACCACGGAGATGGTGCGGGTCGGATAGTAGATAGACTACGGGAACTTGTTCATGGTAGGATATCTATTAGCTGAGACGCAATAGGACGCTAGTCCTTGCTCCACATATGTATCGTATTTGTTGCGCAGCAACCGTCAAAATAATTTCTGCGTTTTCTGCGTAGTCTGCGG
>JAGHRV010000081.1 GCA_018066175.1 Candidatus Colicola equi
CTCCTCCAACAAAAGCCGTATATTTTTCTCCGGTAACATGTCTGTCGGATATGATAACAGGAATACCGGCATCGTAAGCACGGCTGACAGCAGGTTTGACTTCTTCCGCTTCATTAGGGCAGATAACTAACAAATCCACTCCTTCCGCAATAAAAGAATCAATTTGGGCACATTGTAATTGACTATTATCTTGCGCGTGACGGAAACGTAGGCTTAACTCCGGATGGAAAATCAGTTCGCGCTCCATTTCGCTATTCATATTTCTACGCCACTCATCATCAGAGCACTGGCTGACTCCAATCACGAATTGAGTGGTAGATGGACGCGTACAAGACAACAAGGAAAGTGCCAAAAAAGAAATAAATATATGCACAAATTGTTTCATGGTATTAAACATTTATTGCAATTGCGGTGCAAAAGTACAACTTTTTTTTGAATTATGCAACTTTTTCTATGAAAAACACAAAAAAGCGCACCGAAATGCGCTTTTTAGTCAATGTCAACATCAACATATTATTTCTTCTCTTTAATTACTCCGTCATTCAGCACAATTACTATCTGCAAAGTATGGTGATAAATATACTAATTTTTTGCATTATCTATAATATTATTCAACTGCGCTTGTAATTCGGCTTTTTGTGGCAAATATAACTGATAGCGTGCAGTGAAAAGTTGATTGCTGATACCCTCCATCGCATATTCCATTAACAATTCATCCTTTTTGGCACCTAATACAATACCTATCGGTAAATTGTCATCGGGTTGACAGATCTCCGTTTTAAAATAACTCAAATACATATTCATTTGACCTATATCGCCATGCTTAATTTCTGCACGTTTGAGGTCAATCAACACATAACACTTTAGAATAATTTGTGAGAAATCGTCTCACATTTTGGAAATGCAAGGTAAAACTTACGCATATAAGTCAAATTGGAACGACTAAATCCACGACCATTGATACGTGTCAAATCCTTTGATAGATTCACCAACAATCGCTCACCATATTTCGCACGATTGCTTCCTTGTTGCTCAAACTCTACAATGTAATGACCTATATTCCAACTCGCCATCAGCAAAGAAGTGTTTACAGCCGTATATGCCTGCTCCTTTGCATCTTGCCACAACCGAGTAATATGTGAGACCAAACTCACATATTCAGTATCCTGACTTACAATAGATTCAATACTTGATTCCATAATGTTACTATTTTGAAGGGTGTGTTTTATTCTATCGTTCTCTTTAATTACTCCGTCATTCAGCATAATTCCCTCTCACTTTCCCCCCTCATCCCCGATATAAATCTGTTATCAAATTAGTTAACACATTTGTGGAGCATATCGGAATCGAACCGACGACCTCTTCGTTGCGAACGAAACGCTCTAGCCAACTGAGCTAATGCCCCGTGCATTTCCTTTGCCGCAGCAAAGGTACAACTTTTTTTGCATATATGCAACAAAAAACAAAAAAAAGTGACCCACAGGCCACTTTCCCCCCTCATCCCCGATATATTTCTGTTATCAAATTAGTTAACACATTATTCATTATTCTCCCTCTCATCCTCTCATTCACTCTCACTCTCACTTTCCCCCCTCATCCCCGATACAAATCTGTTATCAATTTAGTTAACACATTACATAGTGGAATGACGAGGAACTTGATCCACATCAAAGCCGGGATGCTGTGCAGCAAAAACCATATAGTCTGCCTGAAGGCGAAGCAGAATGTGAGCTGGAATACCCAAGTAGAATTGCAACGATAAGGCATTCTCCACAGACAAGGCCCGTTGACCATGAATCCACAAGTGAATGGCCGTTCGGGTTACACCCATTTGCTGAGCTAATTCTGATTGAGTAAATTGCAAATCATCCAAAACAGCCTGAATCAATGCTCCTGGACTAACCGGCCGTTCTTGAGTCATACTCATCTCTGCTGGTATACCCAACCTCTTCATCAACTCATCAATCGGGGTGATGGGTGTATCATCATCTCTTCTAAGGCGTTTCTTTTCCTTCCAATATTCCTCGTAATACGAACTTCTACTCATATAATCATCTTTATCTTAATCCATACTCCACTCGTGTGAAATATATTTCTGTTATCAAATTAGTTAACAACTTTCTTCTCTTTAATTACTCCGTCATTCAGCAGGATAGCAAAGGCATTATGTCCGGCTTCTTCAAACATCAATGTACATACGTAGATAATCGGCCACATCATACGAGCAAGGATGGCACTAAAGCCTAAACACCATGCCGAACTACATATCATGAGTACTAATAACTTAACGGCCATGTATACACAAAATGCATAGAGGCCCCATTTCTTAAGACGATATATACCCAACATCGAAACAACCGAACATATAGCAAATAACACCATACTCGCTAACTCACCATCTGAGTAGTATCCTCCATTAAACACAGTCTCGCCAGCTAACGAATTAACCATTGAAAAAACTCCCATTGTAGATAACTTGCGTACAACAGAAAGAGGAACCAATATCATCCCTATAATAGTCAATACTTTAGGAACGGATGGTAAACTCTTGTACTTCTTGATTACACCATCTTCCGTCTCTTCTATATCTACGTAAGGATTGACCCTCTTCTTAGGGGCTTGCATAGGTGTTACCGGCTGTTTAGTAGGATCTGCTACTTTGGTTGGGCATCCGCAATTCGGACAAGCCTCTGCCAAATTTGAATACTCTTTCCCACATTCGGGACATTTAATTAATGCCATATCTCAATTATATTAGTTTTTCTCAAACATCTTCAATTGCTTGATAGCCTTATCAAAGTCTGATTCTATCCGCTGTGTACGATTAAACTTATCGTATTCTGCCTCTGCTTTATGTTGAGCGTCCTCGTGAGAAATAAGCCCCTTATAATTATTCGGCAAGACTTGAAACTTACGGAATTGCAGAAACTCCGTTACACTTGCAGCAAACTGCTCCATCGTAAATGTATTCTCGTTCTCAATCAGATCCTCAATATAATCAAAATATCCACTTACAGCCCTCTCTAAACGACGAATGGATTGCGCATCTAGATAATTTTTTGCGATAGATACGTCGGATTTAAGAATGCGCCCATTCGGTGCATTTTTCCACGTGGTTAATCCCATGTACTCTTTAGCACTATCTGCACGTTCATATATAATTTCTGCCGCCGTTTGACCACAAATAGCATAGTGAAAACAATTCTGTATCATAGCATAGAAATCGTGAGTCGTTGGAGAATCTTTATCATAATCTATGCTACACTCAGCATAAATATCCGTAATTTGTTGCCAAATGCGTCGTTCACTTGTACGAATAGAACGGACACGCTCCAACATCTCACGGAAATAGTCTTGCCCGAACAATTGTCCTCCTTGTTTCATACGTTGGTCATCTATGGCAAATCCCTTTTGGATATAATCGCGCAACACACTTGTTGCCCATTGGCGAAATCGCGTTGCCCGTAAACTGTTCACTCGATAGCCAACAGCAATAATCATATCAAGATTATAAAACACAACTTCATCAGAAACCTCACCCCGAATGCCCCTATTTACGACCGTTTCCATTTTGGAAATAGTCGTGTCTGCTTGCAATTCGCCAGCCTCAAGAATATGCTTGATATGTTTGCTGATTGCAGGTGTTTTTACTTGAAACAAATTTGCCATAGCCTTTTGAGTTGCCCACATAGTATCATTCTTCAGGACAACATCAACCGAAACGTTTTCATTCTCTGCTTGATATACTAATAACTGAACATTATCCATATCCTATTTATTTTCCTATCATTTTCCTTTGCCACAGCAAAGGTACAAAAAAATTCTCACATCTACAAATTTACCTGCGGCTTTTCGATTCTTATTTGATAATTCCCCAATGTTCCTTTGTTCTCTCTCGTTTCCACGCGTGCGCGCAGTACACGCATAGCACATAAAAATTTCCGCGCAAAGATACTAAAAATAATTGATAATGACAAATTTAAGTCGATTTTCCCGTCAATTTTTTTCATTTTTTAGCCCAACTGCCAATTTTTACTTATTTGTGAAAGTTTTTGAACAGTTTTTGTGCTGATTAAGCATTGGAAATTATGGTCTAAGACAACCAATGGGAACTACATAAATACCATCAGGTCTGCGGTATGCATAAGGGCCAACAGCCGTCAGAACCATAAGGAACGATGGTTCTTTCATTTTTTCAGTATCAATTTTCCCCGCAAGAGTTTGTAATGTATCTGCGGCTTTATCAATATCATCAAGCCCACCTAATTTGATTTCTATTAGTCCGTATGTTCCATTGCGACGATGTAGCACAGCATCACATTCCAACCCATCACTATCCCGATAATGATATATTTTCCCCAGTAGTGCGTCTGCATATACCCGCAGGTCACGGACTGCCATATTCTCAAATAATAACCCAAATGTTTCAAGATCGTTTATCAAATCTCGTGGACCGAGCCCAAGCGCTGCTGTTCCGATACTTGGATCTACAAAATGTCTGGTGTCCGTTGTACGAATTGCCGCCTTGCTGCGTAGATTCGGATTCCACGCCTCCAAATCTTCAATCACATATAATTGCTTCAGTACCCGGATATAAGCTGCTACCGTATCTTCATCCAATGTTTCCGTATCATTTGCCAGTATATCTGCTTTGAATGTTTTATATGGAACTTGATGGGAGATATTCCGTGCGTATGAACGCAATAATCTGCGTACACGGTCGGCACTGCGCTTAATACCATCCACTCGCTGAACATCTTTTGTTACAAGTGAATCAACATAATCAAAGGCTAAGTCCAGTGCTAAATTGCCTTTCAAAAGAGTAGCTTGTGGCCATCCGCCACGGCATAAGAGATATGCAATATCTGCTATTTCCAATTTGTTGATTACCGGTTCTATTTGTTTGCCATCAAATAAATCTGTTAGACTTATTGCACCTGAACTCTCTAAAGATTCGTATAAACTCATAGGGCGCATGCTTATATGCGCGTAACGCCCTGTTCCACTATGGATGGTCTCATTCGCATCGGGTAGCACAGACGAACCAGTTAAAATAAACTGTCCGAATTCGCCACGGCTATCCACTTCACTTCGTACACTATCCCATAAAGCAGGAATGGTTTGCCACTCGTCTATCAAACGAGGGGTACTACCTTCAAGCAATGTCTTTGAATCAATCTGCATCATTCTTTGACTTTGTTTAAGGATTGTGTCATCCCCAAGATTGAGCACGCTTTTGGCAATTTGCTTAGCAGTGGTTGTCTTACCACACCATTTGGGGCCTTCTATTTGGACTGCACCTTTTGTTGATAGTTTTCGCTCTAATAGACTATCTGCTATTCGTTGTTTATATTTCATATCTTTGAAATTTTGTGCAAAGGTACTGCTTTTTTTTGATATGTGCAAATCTTTTTTTGCAAAATTCGGTTGTTTGAGACGATTTTGTTCGGTTGTTTGTGACTATTTTGTTCGGTTGTTTATCTCTTTTAGGGTAGATGCTTTATATAAAAGAGAGCGTGCCCATTATGACACACTCTCATGATTATCGCTCACTCTGTTAGGACAAATATAGCATAAAGAATCTGATATATGCAATCCCTAAAGCAACAAGCGTCACAAAATAGTAAGTTTTTTATTGTCCGTTTAAATATCCCTTTTTGTGGACCCATCTTATCAAATTCCTTTGTCTTATTCCCTTTTTTGGTCTCCGGCGAGGGCAAGGATAATCCATGCTAAAACCGGAGATACAAATATCGACAAAAGCACCCACCCTAACGGGTCACGATGACGGTTCTTGGCCATCTTATACGCAATCTTAATCCAAATAAGATATACCAAATACAAAACCACTATACCGCCAAGGATGT
>JAGHRV010000063.1 GCA_018066175.1 Candidatus Colicola equi
ATTGCGGCATCATTCCGAAAAGGCGGTGCCTCCGGGCACACCGAGATAATCACCGAGTACTGGGACGTAGATTTCTACCTAAAGTATGATATCATAACTATACTGCAAGAATATCTAAAGTCACACCCCAATAACCGAAAAGTCTTAAACCTGATCGAGACTATAAAGAATGATCCGGAATACCTTGGAGCGAACAAAATGAAGGAACAAAAATAATTTTTTATTTTATTGTTTTGAGGTTGGATATGGGAGTTTACTCACAATAGACTACCGAAACAACAATATAAGGCTGGCCTTTGTTTTGAATTTTGTTCGTTTTAATAAGGGAGCTGCCAATTATTCGGGGGAATTACCGAAGGTAAGGCGGCGTCCGACGGATCCAGGGCAAGTACTAACTAATACCAAGAAAAACACACTATGGCAAAAGTAAAACCGATGGCTCTTATTGAGTCAATGTCCGGCAAAGTCTGCACGCATAGCGACGTGTATTTCCGCACCAACAAGCGTACTGGTAACGTAACCTCTGGCAAGTTGTGCAATCCTTTCGATGGTGAGCCAACCGCTGACCAAGTAGAGGTACGCACCAACTTCGCTACCGCTGCTGCAACCGCAAAGGCTATCTTCCACGCTACCGCTACGGACACCGAGAACTATGCTAAGTTGCAAGGCTACAAGGCTTCCTACGAGAACGCTCGTAACTTTGGAGGTAACTTGTACTCCTACATCTTCAGCAAAACGCTCAAGACCCTCAACGCCGCTGACTAATAGCCGGTAACAATAACGTAAACCTATACACGTTATAAAAGAATGTATAGTGGTTCCAAGTCCCGTCCGGCATATAAAATTGCCGAACGCGAAGACAAGGACAGAGTACTAATCTAAAAACCAAGAAAAACACTATGGCAAAATTAGAGTATGCTTATCCAATCACCGCCGTTCATGGCGTGATGGACCGTAAGTCTCGCTTCGGCGCTGCTAAACGTAGTATGCGCAACCAAGAGGGTGAGAGTA
>JAGHRV010000007.1 GCA_018066175.1 Candidatus Colicola equi
CATCTAACACAGAATTAGGTGCTAAAATAGGCCTCGCCATCGGTTTTGCATCGGCTTCCCATCAATTAACCAACTACACCGAACAATACACCAATCAGGACTATTATCCGGAAAATTTGGATTATACCATCACCGCCGATAACTATAAACAATGGCAAAAACAATGGCAATTAATGGTGCCGGTCATGCTGTCACTTAAAACACACGGAGTGGTGCTAAATATAGGTGCTAAAATGATGTACTTACTCACCCAAAATAGACAATTGGACGTTACTAATGCCCATATCAATGTGTATTATCCCGATTTTGATGTACCAACAATAGATTATTTGGCTACAGGACGATTACCGGGCTTCAAGGACCACCAGTCCGGCACCGGTAATATGCCTAAATTATCTGTTCTTTTGGCAGGAGAAATAGGATACGAATGGACGCTATCCAATGCGTCTTACATCGGGCTCGTTGCTTATGTCGATTATAGTGTATGGAATAACTATTCCAACACCCCTGCCGGACATCGCCTCATTGATGTGGCACCTATCATGAATAAGGAATATCCTGTTCCTGATATCAAGGTTAATTATTTGACGGATACTTATGCCGATAAGGTGAACTATCTAAGTGTGGGAGTGCGCTTTTACTATCTGCTCTCCTCCAAATCGACCAAGCAAAAACATTCATCGTATCCTTGCCACTGCCTAATCAATTAATCTTTCCTCTTATTAATCTCTTGCGAGGCAGAAAAAAGTTTGTTTTTTATCGTCCAAAAATCTAAAAGTAACTAAAAAGCGTCTAAAGTAGGCGACCACTTCGCGACCACATGCAGCTAGCGGAAGCCCCGCCTAACCCCAGCCAAAACCTGCCAAAAACCTTGCTTTTCGTGGGGATTATGTGGGGGGTAGGTGGGGCTCGTGTCTGCAGCATGTGGGCGAGAGAGTGTCGAGAGACCCTCGATCGACCCTCGACACATAATAATAAGATAAAATCTTATTTTTTTCGCTTAAAATTTGCATATATCAGATTTTTTTTATAATTTTGCGGGCAAAATTGAAAGTAATAAATATATAAAGGTATGGAAAAAACTGATATCACGGCATCTCCCGTAGAGACAACAGCCGCAAATGAACCCCAAAAGAAAGTTAAAAAAGGCGAATCAACAACCGGTATTAGAAGAAGAAAATGGCGCAGAGAGGAAGAGAGAATCCTATTAGCCATGTATGAGGAAAATGTGGATTACGAAGTCATTGGTCAGAGAATAAACAGAACGGTATCTGCGGTGACGTCACGGTTACAACGCATGGGATACCTGATGTATGACAAAGAGAAAAAGACGGTGGTAAGAATCCGATAACCATTTAGCGTATATCCAAAGAGCTGTACTGATGCAGCTGAATTCATGACAAGGTTAAGCGTCAATATCAATAAAGTGGCTACCTTGCGCAATGCTCGTGGTGGCAATTTGCCGGATGTGGCTCGTTTTGCGCAGGACTGTGAACGATTTGGAGCCGAGGGCATAACGGTGCATCCTCGTCCCGACGAGCGTCATATTCGTCGCACGGATGTATATGCGCTTAAGCAGTTGGTGACGACTGAGTTTAACATCGAGGGTAATCCTGAGCGTCCGTTTATTGAATTAGTGACGGATGTGCGTCCTACTCAGGTGACGTTGGTGCCGGATGCTTTGTCACAGTTAACCAGTAACCATGGTTGGGATACAGTGGCTAACTTAGATTACCTGACGCCTATTATCCGGACATTCAAGGATGCGGGTATCCGTGTGAGTGTGTTTGTGGATGCTGATCCACGTATGGTGGAGTACGCGGCCAAGGCGGGTGCGGATAGGGTGGAACTCTATACCGGTCCGTATGCAGCGATGTACGATACGAATCAGGAAACCGCCATTGCTGCCTATCGTCCAGCCGCCGAGAAAGCGCACGAGTTAGGATTGGGTCTGAATGCCGGTCATGATTTGAATCTGCGCAACTTGCATCCCTTCATCGCCGCCTTCCCATGGGTGGATGAGGTGAGTATAGGTCACGCCCTAATCGCAGATGCGCTGTATTTAGGAATAGAAGAAACAATTAAACAATATAAACTATGTTGCAAATCGATACATTAGTAACGGAAGTGGCCGAACAGATGGCTGCAGAGGAGCCTATCGCAGAGGTGGCTCAAGAGATTAACTTATGGACCATGGCTTCCTACGGAGGCTGGATTATGATTGTATTGGCTATCTTATTGGCCGGTGCTATCTATTTATTTATAGAGCGAATGGTAGTGCTGCATCATGCCATGCAGGAGGATAAGAACTTCATGAATCGCATCAAGGACTTCATTCATGAAGGCAAGATTGATTCGGCGCTTAATCTATGCCGTGCGTCGGAGACTCCCGCAGCTCGCATGATAGAGAAGGGTATAACCCGTATAGGTCGTCCCATGCAGGATGTGCAAGTGGCTGTAGAGAACGTAGGTAACTTAGAGGTTAGTAAATTAGAGAAAGGTTTAGTCATTATGGCTACTATTGCTGCCGGAGCACCTATGTTAGGTTTCTTGGGAACTGTACTTGGTATGGTGCAGACCTTCTATAACATGGCCCAAAACGCCAGCGGCGTGATTGAAATGGCTGCTTTGTCCGAAGGTATGTATCAGGCGATGGTAACTACGATTGGAGGTTTGATCGTTGGTATATTGGCTATGTTTGCCTATAACTTCCTCGTTTCTCGTATCGACCGCGTGGTACGCAGTTTAGAGGGACGGACGATGGAGTTTATGGATTTATTGAATGAACCCGCTTAAGTAAGAATCTATGGCATTGAAAAAACGAAATAGAGTAGAGGCATCCTTCGCCATGTCGTCCATGACGGACTTGATTTTCTTGCTGTTGCTGTTCTTTGTGATGGCGAGCACGATGTCCGCGCCGAATGACATCAAGATCAATCTGCCTCAGTCTCGCGCCAACACATCTACTAAACAAGTAGTGGCTAAGGTCTTTGTTGATAACTTAGGTCAGTACTCGGTGGCAATAGGTAAAGAAAAGCCCATTGCTATTATGGAGGAGGACTTGGAAGGTTATTTGAGTAGCGTTCAGCAGCAGGATTCGACGATGTATATCGCCCTGCATGCCGATGAAGATATAGCATATAAGCAGGTAGTTAAAGTGCTCGACATCGCTAATGAGTACAAGATGAAACTCGTAATTGCTACTAAAAAGTGAAAACAGAATCCAAATCACATATCATCGCTTCGGTAGGTACGGCCGTTATCATGGCACTTATCTTCCTGCTGCTGTGGTTCATTTTTATTGGTGTACCTCAGCCCGAGGAGGACGAAGGTATCATGGTGTCTTTTGGTGACGAGATAGAGATGGGTGGTGGACTGCCAACCCAAGAGCCCTATCAGCCTACCGAATCATCTGAGGCTGCTTCTCCTGAAGTGGCTAAGCCCGAACCGCTGATGACGCAGGAGGACGAATCGGCTATGGCCGTGCAGCGTGAGCAGGAGCGTCAGCGCAAGGCCGAAGAGGAACGTCTGGCTGCGGAGAAGCGTAAACAACAGGAGGCCATAGCTAAGGCCAACCAATTAGGAGCACTCTTCGGCAATACCGAATCGCCACAAGGAGCTAATGGTCAGGTAGGCGAACAAGGTGCGGCCAAGAACGGCAATCCGTTAGGACACGGGGCATCCGGAGGCAATACATGGAGCCTGAACGGTCGCCATCTGATTGGTTCATTGCCCGAACCGGCTGCGACGTTTAACCAAGAAGGTAAAGTAGTGGTGGAAATAGTAGTGGATAAGGAAGGAAATGTAGTGAATGCTCGTGCCGGCAAAGGTACCACTATCTCGGACGAAGCCACTAAGCAACTGGCAGTAAAGGCGGCTTACCGCGCTAAGTTTAACATGGTAGATCATCCTAATGCAGTGATGGGTAACATAACCTATTACTTCAAATTTAAATAAACAAACCGACTAATTAAAAGTGTATGAATTATCTTTTTTTAGACAATGGCTTTGAGGAAATAGAAGCCTTAACAACTGTTGATTTGTTACGTAGAGCCAATATCCAAGTGACCACCATCTCTATTACCGGCAAGGCCATGGTATTGGGAGCCCACAACATAGCGGTGGAGGCTGACGGATTGATGGATGATGTTGATTTCTCGGATGCCGAGATGCTTATCTTGCCCGGTGGCGCCAGCCATTTGGAGAATTGTAATGCCCTTTGCGACTTGCTCAAGCAGCACAACGAGCAAGGCAAGATGATTGCGGCAATCTGTTATGCTCCATCTGTATTAGGACGATTGGGCATATTAGAAGGTAAACAGGCCACCTGCTACCCCGGCTTTGAGTCTTACTTAGGCGAGAGCTATGTAGGCGGATTGGTGGTGGAATCCAAGAATATCATTACTGCCAAAGGTCCCGGACTAAGTGCCGACTTTGCCTTCTGCATCATAGAGAAACTGGCGGGATCGGATGTGGCCGATAAGGTATATGACGCAGCACAGTACTGATTCTAAATAATAAAGAATAAATAACAACTAACAAAATTACAAAATTATGAAGAAAACTCTTCTCACATTAGCCGCTATCATGGTATGCTCCGTGATGATGGCTCAGGATGCAGCAGAGCAAGCACCTGTAGAAAAAGATTGGAAATGGTCCGGTATCGTAGGTTTGAACGCTAACGCAACCGGTATGGTTAACTGGGCAGCCGGAGGTAAGAACAATGTTACCGGTACCGTATTTGGTAAAGTTCGTTGCTTGTACGACAAGAATGACCTGAGTTGGGAAACTAACCTCGATATCGAGTATGGTATGAGTTACGTGGACCAGAAATACGACAAGGTTCAAAAAGCAAGTGACCATCTGAAGTTCAATACCAAGTTTGGTTGGGCATTCAAGAAAACCTGGTACTTAACGGTTAATGCCGGATTCCAAACACAGTTTGACCTCGGTCGTGACTACACCGGTACAGCAGCTCCTAATAAGGTGATTTCTAATATCCTGGCTCCTTCGTACACCGATATATCTGTCGGTATTGACTGGAAGCCCAACAGTATTTTCTCCGTTTATCTGTCACCGGTAGCAGGTCGTATCGCCACGGCTTATGTGAGCGACAATGTGCAAGACCGTTTCAAAGATTACAATCGTGAATTAGCTATCTTCAACGGCGAAGATCCTTCTGCATACGGCGATTATGACTTGCGTCGCGCTCTGCAAGAAGCTAATGGTACGTGGAAATACACGGACCATGGTGATGATGGTTATACCAAAGAGTACAAGAATGCCAAAGCTGAACTTGGTCTGACTTTGAAAGGTGGTATCAACTATGAGTACAAGGGTCTCAAAGTCATCACTAATGTCACCCTGTTTACTCCGTATGCTTGGGACAAAACGAAATTGTATAATATGGAAATAGGTGGAACAACCTATATCTATTCTGAGTCACAAATGGAAGAAAAATTTGGAACTACTGACGTAGGTGAGTACTTAGGTTATCGTGATAATAACCGTCGTTTCGGTAACTTTGATGTAGATTGGGATGTAACGTTGTCTTACCAACTGCTCAAGTGCCTCAACCTCTCGCTCACTACAAACCTCAAATATGTCAACGGTTTAATGATTGACGGTGGTAAAGAGAAAGTTCAGTTCCTGGCTAATCTTGGTTTAGGCGTTAGCTACGCATTCTAATCATGGAACCTTTAGCGCAATTGCAAAATAACGTTCACCTCTTGCTCCAACGCATTGACGAATTGGAGCAGGAGGTGGCGGCGTTGCGCCAAACCAATACAGAGCAGAGAGAAGAAGTGATGCAGGCGCATAGCGAATTGGTGGAGACACAAACGAAGTATCGTAAACTACTGCTCGCT
Source organism: Candidatus Colicola equi (assembly GCA_018066175.1). GTDB lineage: Bacteria > Bacteroidota > Bacteroidia > Bacteroidales > Paludibacteraceae > Colicola > Colicola equi. The sequence goes on from JAGHRV010000007.1 coordinate 5,868, forward strand.
CATGCCATGATTGGCGGAGAAGAAGACCGCCAAAAAGCTAAAAATCAACTCACGAGCATGATTGCACAAGTGGATCATGCATTGGAACTACTGAAACAATGAGTGAGAATAAAGTGCATATTATCATTACCCTCAATGCACAACGTTTAGCATTTGATATCAATCGAGAGGACGAACCTTACTACCGTAAGGCGCAGAACATGCTGAACGAACGTTTCGCTGTATATCAACGCAAAAGACCCAATGATTCAGCGGAAAAAATATGGATGTACGTCGCTTTCTGGGTGGCTGTTAACCTGTTCGCACAATCGCGAGATAAGGATATAGAACCCTATCTGAAGGCTATTCGTGACATCAACCGAGAAATAGAAAATAAACTAAACAACAATATAAATTAATTTACGGAATTATGACTAATATCATTGTTATAGCTATTGTTGCCTTAATTGTGGGCGCAGTGGCATGTTATCTCTTCTTCCGCTATTCATCCAGCGGTATTATCCGCAAGGCTGAAGAAGAGGCTGAGGTCATCAAGAAGAACAAGATGATTGAAGCCAAGGAGAAATTTATTGCTCTTAAACTTGAGCACGACAACGCGATGCGTGCAGATGAGCAACGTAAACAGCAACGTGAGCAGCAACTCAACCAACGCCAGAATGAACTCAATCAGCGTCAAGGCGAACTGCAACGTCAACAAAACGAGCTGAACCAACAACAGCAGACTATCGAAGGACAACAAAAAGCCCTTGAGTTCAAACAACAAGAGGTGGAGAAAATGCACCAACAGGCTCAAAAGCAGTTGGAGTCGCTGTCCGGTATGTCGGCCGAGGAGGCTAAGAAACAATTAGTGGAAGCCATGAAAGATGAGGCTAAAACGGCTGCTATGGCTTTTATTAACGAGACCATGGATGATGCGCGTCTTACGGCTAATAAGGAGGCTAAGAAAATCATCATCCAAACCATTCAGCGCGTTGCTTCAGAAACGACCGCAGAGAATGCCGTGTCGGTCTTCCATATTGATAACGACGAAGTGAAAGGTCGTGTTATTGGTCGAGAGGGACGTAATATCCGTGCCTTAGAGGCTGCTACCGGTGTGGAAATCGTTGTGGACGACACGCCCGAAGCTATCACCATCTCCGGCTATGATCCTATCCGTCGCGAGATAGCTCGCCTATCTCTGCACCAACTCGTACAAGATGGTCGTATCCACCCTGCACGTATCGAAGAAGTGGTGGCTAAGGTGACTAAACAAGTGGAGGACGAGATTATTGAAACAGGTAAGCGCACGACCATTGACTTGGGCGTACATGGTCTGCACCCTGAACTGATTCGATTGATTGGTAAACTCAAATACCGTTCGTCATACGGTCAGAACTTGCTGCAACACGCTCGTGAAACAGCTAATCTCTGTGCCGTAATGGCAGCCGAATTAGGTCTCAATCCTAAGAAAGCTCGTCGCGCAGGTTTATTGCACGATATAGGTAAAGTAGCCGAGAACGAGGAGGAACTGGCGCACGCTGAATTAGGTGGCAAGTTATGCGAGAAATACGGAGAGAAACCTGATATATGCAATGCCGTAGCAGCTCACCATGACGAATGTCCGATGGAGACGCTGATTGCTCCTATCGTACAAGCATGTGACGCTATCTCCGGTGCTCGTCCGGGTGCCCGTCGCGAGATTGTAGAGACCTATATTAAACGTCTCAATGACTTGGAGAATATGGCTATGTCCTATCCGGGCGTAGTTAAGACATACGCTTTGCAGGCCGGTCGTGAACTGCGTGTCATCGTTGGTGCAGATAAGATTTCCGATAAGGACACCGAACTGCTTTCCTTCGACTTGGCTAAACGTATCCAGGATGAGATGACTTATCCCGGACAGGTTAAGGTGACTGTTATTCGTGAGGTTAGAGCCGTTAACGTAGCTAAGTAAACGAAGTGTTGATATACAAAAAATGTCGTAGCCACAGGGTTACGACATTTTTTTGTTGTATGACTTATGTTATAAGGCCTTTACTTCCAGCCATGCCCGATTGGCGGTCTTAAGGGCAGTAGGGTATAGTTTACTCTGTTGCTTAAGATTATTGGGCATAATATTGAATGACTGATCCAATTGGCCAATAATAAAGACGATAACCAGCACGATAACGGCCCATTTAATTGTTCCGCAGATGCCGCCTACAAGGCGGTTAATCCAGCCCATCTTAATGGCTTTCATTAACTTCTGTAGCGCGTGACCAATCAGATTGATAATAATTGCAATCGCAAAGAAGATGATGACGTAGGATAGGATAGTACATACGGTGCTGTTCCATCCGAAGGCGTTTTGCATCCATCCGGCAAAGGCAAGCCCCCACATTCGCGCACCTATCACGCCGAGCAGAACAGCCAGTACGGCGTTCAACTCAGCGATTAGGCCGCGCATCAAACCCCTAATCAATCCAAATAGTAGGGGCAGGATAATGACTACATCTAACCAACAGATATCCTTCATAACGGGTATTTATTTACTAGGAATAGCAGGGATCTTCTTCATCTTGAAGGTATTGCGGTCGCCATTCTCGCGATAACCGCTCCATTCCATATAGGTCTCATCACCCTCTTGATAAATCTTAATATCCCACCATTCAAAGAACTGTCCATTGTTCTCCCAACTGGTTACTAACCAATTGCCATCAACTCCGTATAAACCATCATTAGGTTGTCCAAAGCCTTGACGTTTCCAATCTTCCACGCCGGGAGTAGCACTGGAGTCGTTATAGTAATAATACGTACCATCATTAAGATATTCCCAAATATGGTGGTAATCACCATAGGCACCGCCACCGTCAATACCATACCATTTACCTTGAATAGCTTCGGAGAAGTCCTCATTAACTTTCACTAACTCCAACATGCGCTGTGGATCAACAGCCTTTCCGTCGCGGCTACTGGAATATGCGACTACTTGAATAGTCGTGTCAGTCAAGTTAGTGATACTGGAACGCCATTGAACGAGTGCTCCGGTATTGTCTTTACCACTTTCTACCAGGTAATTACCTGTTAGAGAGTATTTCAGTTGAAGTTTATTATGCCATTCTGTTTTTGAGAAGGTGGTATCTGCAATGGTGTAAAATACATTACCATTATTGTCAAAAGTATGCACAGAACGTTTATTGGTAAATACCTCTGCGCCATTCTCTTTGATAACCATCCATTTACCGGGCAACATCGTATTGACTTCGTCTCTGGTAGGCGAGATACGTGCCATAGTGAAGTTGCGGCGTTCGTTATTGTCGCGCAAGGCCGTCCAAGCCATCTGTTTGTCCTGAATGGTGATATCCCACCACTCGCGGTCTTCGTCTGCATCAGGCTTCTCTTTCCAACGGAAAGCCACGAAATCACCATCAACGGCATATTCGTTGAGTGTGTTCTCACTTATTACCCATTGACCGGGATTGGTCTCATCCGGACTAAAGTAATAGTACTTGCCTTCCGGAGTCATCAACCACAGGTGATTATAGTCGCCGTAGTCGCCACCACCGGATGTACCTTGCCATAAACCGATGATGTCTTCCGTATAGTCCACATTTACTTTCTCAAACGTAGCCTTAGGCATCATATCTTTCTCGGGGTCGTCGTTCTTGAACATACGAGAAGGATCGGTTGTGAACTGCTTATCCGACATAGATGTGATGTTTGCCATCCATTCAATACGTATAGAGCCATCGCTCCAACGTGTATGCAGCGCATCTCCTTGTAGGGTATAATTGAGTCTTTTCTGGTTAAACCATACTTGCTCGCCCATTACTTCCATAAAGTCAGCCATGGTCTGAGTACCGGCACTTACACCATCAAAGGTGTAGATAATACGTTGGTTAGTCTGAACAGGCTTACCATCTAAAGTGGCTAATTTCCACTTACCGGCAAGTGCTTTTTGGTCAAAAGAGATGCCGTTGTTGTCTTTCTTACAACTGCTTAAAGCAATCATAACGGCCAGTAGGCCAAATATATATTTCTTCATAGTAGTCACTTATTTAATTAGGAGTATATTCAATTGGTGTCCATACTGTGCCATCAGCTTTCTTGAGATTTAAGTCGCTTAAATCGCAAATAGATACAGCCCAATTGGTCTTTTGCCATCCATAACGAGCGTTATCTTGGTAGTAACTGAGAATACCTTGTACGCTTCCGGAATACTCTCGGCAATGAACAATACCTAAAGCGGTTGACCAACCATTTTCCGTGTAAACATATCCGGTACCTTCTGTCTTCTCGGCTGAGGTCCAAACCACGTCATCTACTTGCCAACCTTGTTGTGCTTTAATAAAACTTACAGGAATAACCACTTCGTTGATGCCGTCAAGTTTAGCCAATAGATATGGTTTGGAATAGTCGATGACTGCGGATTTATCATAGAAGAATACGTCGCCTTCCTCCGCTGCACCGGCACCGGGGAGATAGAAGTTTGCTTCTTTAGCATATTCCGACATGGATATACTCATGAAATCATTCTCGTCAGCATCATAAACAATACGAGATTGTGGGTAACCTACGTTCTGAGTTGTGGGAGCAAATACATTGCAGTAGGAATCTTCAGTAGGATTGCCGGTTGTGCAATTTTGCGGAGTTTTGTCAGAACTGAGGCATTCTCCGGTATAGTGGATATCCATTATTTTAACTAATTTGCCATCCTCTTTGCGCGCTGCTACGATATCTGTCATTGCGTTGATTTGGTCAATCGTCACAACATCATAGTGCAAATCCTCTGCTGGAATAGGAGTGCCAATACGTTTAACTGCGGCTTTAAAGCGTGCTACAGGAATACGTCCGGGAGCCCAACCAATCTTCTCTGCTGCCTTATGAGCAAATACATTGTTGTTGTATGACGGTACGCATAACTGTGGTTGGTTAGCGTAACGACCAATAGCTAAACCGTTGCAACGAATTAGAATCATTTGCCCACGAGGATACATACCGGATATAGAACCGGCATCTACCGATAGACGCATTGCTTCTTGCTTACCATTTACTACTCGTTGAATAACAAGAGTCTTATAGAAGTTTCCTCCATAATCATCCGTAGTAACGCGGCCCATAATATAAATACCGGGACCCTTATCACGAATCGTATCAATCGAGAATAGATAGATAGGATTACCATCAGCGTCCTTTAAGTTATCATTGGATGAACGAGTACGATAAAGAGTGGTATCACTTAAATAATTACCTTCTTCCGTCATGAAAGAATCTAAGAACTCATTGAGCGTGTAGAGCTTACCATCAGCGGTTAACTGCTCAATGGTGGCATCATTTTCTGCATAACGCAGATCGGCCTCCGACGGAGTTTTATATTTGCACGAAGAAAGGATAGTGACTATAGCTGCTATAGTGACTATAGAAAATATAGTGAATCGTTTCATATTCGTTAGAATTTATAGGTTAGTGTTAAATAGAAGTTAGCACCCCATGCATAGTAGTACTTAGATGGGAACTTCCATATATTAGGAGTAATGGTAGAGTTGTTATGCTCATCCGTAATTTGCTGACGAGTGCTACGAGGCAGACGTGCTTGCTGATAACCACCGGTCTTGAGATAGACGTTGTTGGTGATGTTGGTGCAAGACAGGTTGATAGATAACGACTGACGGTTCTTGAGATAAATCAGTTTACCTATACTCAAATCAATTACGAAACGATGCCAGGGGTTCTTATCCACAAGCGATTCCTGCTCTGCCATGTACTTAAATGGCGATTGCAATTCAGGAATACCGTAGGAATTGAGAACAGGCTTGCCCTGTGCGTCTAATTCACGAACGTCGTGGCATTGATCGTGGTCTGTATATACGTTGGTGAAGTTACCATTTACGGTGGATCCATCGGCGCGGGTGCCATAGAATAAACCTTGCATTCGACGAGAAGGAGCAACGCTCATCCAGTTCCAGTCATAGTAGCTAACGGTTACGTCAGCAAACCACATCTTGGGGTGGAAGAACGATAATTTCAACGAAGCAGTCAGTTGAGGACCGTTGCTTACGCGTAAACCATTGTATAAGACGGAGTCGCGCAGTTCATACAGTTGTTTCTCTGTACCTGTTTCGCCATCCAGATAGGTATCCAATGCCATACCATTTTCCGCGGAGGTTACGCAGTAAGCATTGCTCATATAACGTTGATCGCTGATACTGGTGGCTCCGGTTAAGGTGAAGTACGTACCTAACTTAACTTGTAAGGCTGCCTCCACACCGGCGTGACGGCGATTGATACCCGTGATAGCTTGGTTCACAAAGGTACGAGCCTCGTCATCGTAGTAACCATTCAATTCACTGCCGTTCCAGAAACGAGTGTAGAAACCGGTGAAACGACCACGAACGGCGTTGTAGTTAAACTCGTACGTAAGGTCAGCACCAACTACTTTCTCAGAAGCAGCATAGAAGTCCTTCAGGTTAGACGCATTGTCGTGCGTATAGATGGCTTCTATCGCGCGATCGTGCACACGCGGAGATATATAGGCATCGCGCGCAAGAGGAGCCTGGGTCTCGGCCATTGCATTTAACGTAATGCGGTTACGACCATTGATCTTATAGGTCAAACCCATCTTGAAGGCAGGATCTACAAAGTGATGCCAGTCACCTTCTAAGCGGCTTGCGCAGTTACCTTGTTGGATTCTGAAGTAGTCGTTGTCTGAACCCAAATAGCGTTTAGCAGCTTGAGGATCGTTTTGTGCAGTAACAGCTGCCAAGTAAACGGCACGACCGTTAATCATGTCTGTTGTACGTTGGATATTGGAATAAGTCAATTGCAAACCATAGTACAGATTGAGGTTCTGCCAATTCCATTCGTTCTGAGCCCAAAGACGAGCGGTGGTCATATTGATGCGATAATCATAACCAAAGCGGTCGCCATTCTTGATAGCCTGTGCCTCTTTGCCGTGCTCGTTCCAGTACTTAAGGTTATTCTGCTTAACGTAAGCAATCTGAGCCTGTGTCATACCGATGTTGGTAGCCAACTCACGAATATCACGCTCTGAGAAAGCATCCACATCAATCCACTGATTACCTCCCAGCAGGTCATCCATGGTCTTGTAGTGGATACCTTGTGATTGTTTGAGTTCCAATCCGGCAGTGATCTTGAGGTGATCGATGTGATTGTCTTGGTAATTGACGGTTGCCATGGCCTCTTGAATGTCATTATGACGACGCTCAATGATATAACGAGCCGAGCCATTGGGATTCATTGCGTTTTGAGCATAGTTGGCAGCATACAAAGCTTCCCAATCAATTTGGGTGGTCTTGTTGTCACGAGAGGTCCATAAGTCCGTTAATGTCTTGTACGAATCCATATCTATCGAGTGACCTACAGCATTGTCGTTGTAGGAAGCAGGGTAGAGTACATTGCCATCGGCATCCAATTGGCCCATTGGCTTACCATTGATATCCGTGTTGATGAAGTCACCGTTCTTGTCTAACTGGCCATCAAACAGGAAAGAAGGCATGTTGCGATAATAATCCGGACGTGGGTCAGGAGCGTTGTAGAAAGATAGTGCCGAGTTGGAGTACATTGAGTAGTGGTAACCGGCTGCTACGTGTAACTTGCGCTCTTTGTCAATGTTATAGTCGTATGAGAGAACCAGTGTCGGATCATAGGACTTAACGATACGAGAGTTACGCACTTTGCCATCCTGATAGCCCCAATAGGGGTTGTAGTTGTTCCAACCCCATTTGGTGCGGTTGTATTGGTTCGTCAAATCGTACACCTCTTGGGTAACGGCAGCAGATTGAGCGCGTTGGGTAGGTGCACCAAAAGTGATAATACTTAAGCGATGTTGATCTCCCCATTTCTTTTCTGCAGAGAAGAAATAACCTAAGGAGTAATACTCAATACCTTCACCAATCTGACCCTTTTGATCAATATACGGAGAGAAACGGAAGGCTAACTGTCCCATGAAGGACCAACCGCTCTTTAATGGACCGGAACTGTAGCTAACACGAGCAGCAGCCTTGTAGTTACGATTAGTTCCGGCTAAGGATACTTTCCAACCTTGTGCATAATTGGATGCAGTCATCAGGTAATTGGTGGCTTTACCTACATTACCAAAGGTGAAGTTAGTTGCTTCCAATGGGTTGGTAGTCTCTTTGTAACGACTGGCATCGTTCAAACCACCCATGGCAGAGAAGTTAAACTGTCCGCGCTCTGCGGAATTGAACGACAAACCTTCAATGTAATTCTGCTCATACTTGGATTGGTATCCACGTTGACGATAACGCGCTGTGGACCATGACCAAGAAGCCATTTTGTTGAAGACATCCTGATCGGACGAGGCGGTGGAAGCTTGCTCTTGTGAACGACCTTCATCGTCATTGAGTTCTTCATCAAGCAAGTTCAGCAATACTTCGTCCTTAGCTTCGCGAGCCATGTCAGGCTGAATGTTAATACTGCCAAGATTTGTGCTCTCATTGGCCTTAATCTGAATGATTTCGATTCCGGAATTGTAACCATCGGCTTCGATAATCAATTCTTCTACACCAGCATCCAAATAGAGCAAGTTAAACTCACCATTCTGGTTCGTGGTGGTACTTAGATTCTGATTGGCGAGGGTAATGGTTGCACCAATTACGGCTTTGCCGCTTTCTGCCTCTACAATACGGCCTTTGAGGCTCGTTTGTGCCGAAGCAGTTAGTGCCATAACACCTGCCAACAGGGTCAAAAGTGTTTTTCGCATAATTGTGTTGATTTTAGTTAATAATATATTAAAACTCTGCTGTTTTAGGAGTTCTTGGGAAAGGAATGACGTCGCGTATATTCTGCATACCCGTTACGAATAGCATGAGGCGTTCAAATCCCAATCCGAATCCGGCATGGGGAGCTGCGCCAAAGCGACGTGTATCTAAGTACCACCACATATCCTTCATTGGGATGTGACGGCGCTCAATTTCGGCATTCAATTTATCTAAACTCTCTTCACGCACCGAACCACCAATAATCTCGCCAATTTGTGGGAAGAGTACATCCGTGCCCTGTACGGTCTTATTATCTTCGTTAATCTTCATATAGAAAGCCTTGATCTCTTTCGGGTAGTCGGTCATAATAACCGGCTTACCAAAGTGCTCTTCTACTAAGTAACGTTCATGCTCCGAAGCCAAGTCATCGCCCCAATTGCAGGGGAACTCAAACTTATGACCGTTCTTAATGGCTTCTTGCAGAATCTCTACACCCTTTGTGTATGGTAAACGAACGAATTCGGTATTCACTACAGACTTCAGACGTTCAATCAAACCCTTATCTACGTATTGGTTGAGGAACTCCAAGTCTTCCATGCAGTTATCCAAGGCCCAACGCACGCAGTACTTAATGAAGTCCTCCTCCAGGTCCATCAGTTCATCTTTTTGAATAAAGGCCACCTCCGGCTCAATCATCCAGAACTCCGCTAAGTGACGTGGAGTATTGCTGTTCTCGGCGCGGAAAGTTGGACCAAATGTGTAGATCTTACCTAAGGCCATGGCAGCTAATTCACCTTCCAACTGACCACTAACGGTTAGACTGGCTTGTTTGCCAAAGAAGTCGTCCGAGTAATCAATCTTACCATCTTCTCCTTTTTTTAGGTTATATAGGTTCTTGGTGGTTACTTGGAACATTTGTCCGGCACCTTCGCAGTCGGACGCCGTGATGAGTGGGGTATGGAAGTAGAAATATCCGTGCTCGTGGAAGTAAGTATGAATGGCCATAGCCATGTGGTGACGGATACGGAAGACCGCTCCAAATGTATTGGTGCGGGGACGTAGATGCGCAATGGTGCGCAGGTACTCCATCGATAAACCTTTCTTTTGTAAGGGATACTGATCCGGGTCCGCTGTGCCATATATTTCTAAGTCCGTTAACTGAATCTCAACGGCTTGACCTGCTCCTTGGGAGGGCACTAATAAACCGGTGGCGGAAATACACGAACCGGTCGTGATGGGTTTGAGACTCTCTTCCGGGAACTTGGCCAAATCAACAACAATCTGAATGTTCTTGATGGTCGAACCGTCATTGAGGGCAATGAAACTAACTTGTTTATTGCCGCGACGACTGCGTACCCATCCTCGAACATTGATAGGTTCGTTAAAGGCTGTGCTCAGAAGAGCTTGTTTGATTTCTGTTCGTTGCATATTATAATTATTATACTACGTATTGATTATGTTTCGATAATGTTAGGATTTTGACCTTATTAAAACGGCATATCTTGTGGGTTATCCAACTGGGCGCCATCCGGACTACCTAATGAGGATCGAATGGATATCTCTCCTGCATTGGGTAACGGAGCTAAATCGCTATCGTCGTATGCTTCGTTCTCGTTCTGGAACTTAGCAAACTTAGAGCGGAAGCGCAACCATATCTCATCTACTGCACCATTACGATGCTTGGCTACGATGATCTGACCTAATCCACGCAGGTCCTTACCGGTCTTGTCGTCATTATATAAATGGTAGTACTCGGGACGGTGGATGAAACATACCATATCGGCATCTTGCTCAATGGCTCCGGACTCACGTAAGTCACTCAATTGCGGTTTCTTACCATCAACACCCGTACGTGCTTCTACGCCACGGTTTAACTGCGATAGGGCAATGATAGGAATATCCAATTCCTTGGCCAGGGCTTTTAGGTTACGTGATATAATACTAACCTCCTGTTCGCGAGAGCCGAAATTCATGCCCTGTGCGTTCATCAACTGCAGGTAGTCAATGATAATCAACTCCACATGTTGTTCCTTCACTAACTTACGGGCTTTGCTGCGCAATTCAAACACAGATAATGCCGGTGTATCATCTACATAGATAGGTGCTCCTTTTAGGTCACGAATCTTAGTTTCTAATTTCTTCCATTCGTCTTTGGTCAAGTGTCCGTTCTTAATCTTATCACCCTCGATCTCACATACGTTCATAATCAAACGGTTCACTAACTGCACGTTGGACATCTCCAATGAGAACATCGCTACCGGGCGGTGATAATTGATGGCAATGTTCTTGGCCATGGATAGCACAAATGCCGTCTTACCCATAGCCGGACGGGCAGCGATGATGATCAGGTCGGACTTTTGCCAACCGGATGTAATCTTATCTAAGGCCGTGAATCCGCTGGGTACACCGGATATATTGCCTTCGTTCTTGCCTGCCGCCTGAATACGATTAAATGCTTCGGTGATAACATCATCAATCTGATGCACGTCACGCTTTTGACTGCGTTGACTGATTGAGAAAATATCTGCCTCGGCTTTTTGCATCAGATCATCTACATCTTGCGTCTCGTCGTATCCTAACTCTTCAATCTCGGTTGCCATGTGAATCAATTCGCGAGCGGTATGCTTTTGTGCGATGATCTGTGCATGATAACGCAAGTGTGCTGCCGAAGCTACACGGCGGGTGAGGTCGCTGATGTAAATGACACCTCCAACTTCGTCTAGTGTACCTAATGATTTGAGTTTCTCCGTTACGGATAACACATCAATCGGCTGCTCTTTTGCGGCCAAGGCAGCAATTGCCTCGAATACTTTTTGGTTCTGCTCCTTATAAAAAACCGCCGGAGTCAATAAATCGGCTACCGTGATAAAAGCCTCTTTCTCAATCATGAGGGCTCCCAATACGGACTCTTCCAACTCAATGGCTTGAGGTGGCATCTTACCCATATCATTCGGACCGACTTTGATGGGACGAGTGACCTTGGTCTTATTCTTATTTGCGCTTGGTGTAGGCATTGATTAATTCGGATGCAGCAATAAAACTGCTTATTTCGTTATTAAGTACTTTCTTTTCCATTAACTGAGTTAACGCTTCCATTTCAGGATGTTGATAGAACCCGTTCAATAGGCTGGAGTTGATGGTCTCGTACATCCAATATTTGGCTTGCTCTGTGCGCTTAGCATCAAAGTAGCCGTTCTCGCGCGTAAACCTTATATATTCTTCTATCATCTTCCAAACCTCTTGGATGCCGGTCTTCTCTACGGCCGAACAGGTCTCGGCGTATGGTTTCCAACCGGATTCCGTAGGAGGGAACAAGGCTAAGGCATTCTTGAAACTTACCTTAGCGGCTTGTGCTCGCTCTACGTTGTGACCATCGCATTTATTGATAGCTATGCCATCGGCCATCTCCATAATACCGCGTTTGATGCCTTGCAGTTCGTCTCCGGTGCCGGTTACTTGCAGCAGCAAGAAAAAATCCACCATCGAGTGTGCGGCTGTCTCGGACTGACCAACACCGACTGTTTCCACCAATATAGTATCAAACCCTGCAGCTTCGCATAGCACAATCGTCTCTCGTGTCTTACGCGCTACGCCGCCTAATGAACCGGCTGAGGGACTGGGACGGATAAACGCATTGGCTTGCACCGACAACTCGTTCATTCTTGTCTTATCCCCTAAGATAGATCCTTTGCTGCGCTCGCTGGACGGGTCAATAGCCAGCACGGCTAAGTGCTTACCCTGTTTACATAGTTCGGTACCTAAGGCTTCTATGAATGTTGACTTACCGGCACCGGGGACACCCGTTATGCCTACACGCACCGACCCTCCGGCGTGGGGTAGGCAACGCTCAATCACTTGCTGCGCAATGACTTGATCGGACGGCAGATTACTCTCCACCAGCGTCACCGCTTGGGATAGTAAGGTGATGTCGCCTTTTAGAATACCTTCTACGTATTCATCGGCTGTCAGCACGCGTTTCTTGCGGTGGAATGTGGAGTAGGGATTCACCTGCGGTAAATTCACTACTCCTTCGTTCACCACTAAACCTTTGTACTCGTTACTATTTTCAGGATGCTCCATCATTATTGTACTTCCCAAGTCAACTTGATTGTTTGTACGGGGTTCTTAGGATCGTTGGTAATCACCGTGATGGTGCGCTCGTAGCGAGACGAAGCCATATTCGTGGTGTTTACATAGAACTTATAATCTTTTGAAGCCTTGATGCCGCCCTTCAACTCAGGGAAGTGCATGTCATTCGCACCGATGACGCGACGGATATACAGTGGGTTAACACCGGCATTCACAATACGCAGACTCTTCGTTACTTTGGCTTTCTTGGCAGGTAATGTACCTAAGTTGATTTCGCGACTGATTTCAGCGATAGGAGCGTTTAACTTTTGCTCCTCGGTCATGCCTGAGAAGTCCTCTTGTACGTTAGCCGTTACGGTGATAGCATGGGCATTGTCCATAGCACCCTTGCCGTTCACGCGCACATATAACTTGGCCTGTACCGGACCATAAACAGGGCAGGCGTTTGCGTCAAACAAGATGCTGAATTGTCCGGTTTGTTGAGGCTTAACGGTCTCTAAAGTAGCCAAAGCATCTACGTAGTCGGCTTGACTGATCTCTACCTTCAAATCGCTATTCGTTTGGTTAGCATACTCAATGGTCTTGGTGATGGTGTTGCCTTTCTTAACGGCACCTAAGTTAAGGTCGGTGGTCTTAACACTCAGCTCCTCAATCTTAGCCATATAACGGTTAACCGGTTGTGCAGGCTTCGGAATAACCTCACCCTTGATGTATACGCGTGTAGTAGCTTCCTTGGCGTTGGAGGTGATAGTAATTGTCTTGGAGAACTTACCGGGACGGCCATTGGGGTTATAGGTTACGGTAATCGCTCCTACTGCTCCCGGTTCAATGGGTTCACGATTCCATTTAGGAGTGGTGCATCCGCAGCTGGCACGCACGTTGCTCAGCACAAGCGGAGTCATACCTTCGTTCTTAAAATTAAATACGGTTGTTACTCGACCATCTGCTTCGTTGATCTTACCGAAGTCATGCGTGGTCTTTTCAAATGTGATAACCGGCTCTTGAGCCATCATGGTAGCAGCCATCAGCATGCTTGCCATTACTGTAAAAATCTTTTTCATAATCGTTTGATTATTGGTTGTATGTTTGATTTGTTGTTTACGTTTACGTCAGTACTTCCACCTTACTTAACCCTTGTATGGTACTTAACTCGGTGCATAATTGTTCGGCGGATGTGCTACTATATACCATCACTACGATTTGGCAGTCAAACATCTGATCTTCCGTCTGAATATGCAAATCCGACATGTTTAGTTGCATTTTCTCCGAAATGGTTTGAATAATTTGCACCAACATTCCGAATCGGTCTATGCCGCGCACATGCACTGTGACAGGGTAGGCTTGTGTGGGAGCCGGCGTTTGAGGCGAATCTACATGCTTGAGGTATTTGCGAATCGCATCCTGCGCCTTAGCCGTCTCTACCATATTCAGCCATTCAGGAATAGGTGTTACGTTCTGGGATGTCAATATCTCCACCTGGTCGCCTGATCTCAGTCGGTACGAGATGGGTTGCATTTGGTGGTTCACTTTAGCCCCAATGCAGTGCTGACCTAATTGGGTATGCAGCATATAGGCAAAGTCCAATACGGATGAGTGCTGCGGCAAGGTCTTTACTTCACCACTGGGAGTGAATACAAATACTTCGTGAGCGAATAGACTTAACTTGAAGTTATCCAGGAAAGCCATGGCGTCCGGATCCGGATTCTCCAGCACTTCCTTCACTTCTAATAACCAGTGGTCTAATTCCTTTTCACTGCTTGATTCCCCTGTTTTATACTTCCAATGTGCAGCCAGTCCGTGTTCCGCTATCTCATGCATGCGATTGGTGCGGATTTGCACTTCAACCCACTGACCATGTCTGCCCATTACTGTGATGTGCAGCGCTTCATATCCGTTTGCTTTCGGCTGCGAAATCCAGTCTCTGATGCGCTCCGGATGAGGATGGTAAATCTCCGTGATGGCGGCATATAAGATCCAACATTGGTCCTTCTCCGACATGGCCTCGTTGGGTGTGAATACGATACGTACGGCCAATAAATCATATACATCCTCAAAGGAGATATTCTTGCGTTGCATCTTGCGGAAGATGGAATATACCGATTTGATTCGGGCCGAGATGGTAAAGTCATAACCCATCTGCGTCAGTTTCTCCCGAATGGGTATTGCAAACTCCTCAAAGCTCTCCATTTGTGCATCCTTGCAGGCTGCTAAACGACTCTCTATCTGTTCGTATAAATCCGGATGCTCGTACTTGAAACTCAAGTTCTCCAGTTCGGACTTAATGGGGAAGAAACCCAATCGGTGTGCCAGTGGCGCATAGATATACTGCGTTTCCCCTGCTATCTTGCGTTGTTTTTCCGGCAGTTGCGCACCTAATGTACGCATGTTATGCAATCGGTCTGCCAATTTAATTAGCACCACGCGGATATCGTCCGACATAGTTAGTAATAACTTACGGAAGTTCTCCGCCTGCTTCTCCGCTTGGTCCGCAAACACACCTCCGGATATCTTGGTCAGTCCATCTACAATCTGTGCAATCTTCTCCCCAAACTGCCGCTCTATATCCTCTGTCGTATAGTCCGTATCCTCCACTACATCGTGCAACAGGGCCGAACAAATGCTCGTACTGCCTAAACCAATCTCACGCACCACGATGCGAGCCACCGCTAATGGGTGCATGATATACGGCTCGCCGCTCAGTCTGCGTACACCATTATGCGCCTTCTTTGCAAACTGGAAGGCACGCGTGATGATTTCCACTTTTTGGCGGTGATGCGAGGCAGCATAATCGGCTAATAGTTCCTGAAAGGCTTGCTCAATTAGTTCCTCTTCGGCCGGTGTAAAGTTACTGGTTTCCATGCATTACGTGCAATTATCGCGCAAAGTTACAACTTTTTTTTCATTTATGCAAATATTTTTGTGTTTTTTTATATAAAATAAAAATACGCTTGTTTTTTTGATGATAAAATTGTATCTTTGCAAACAAATTACGTTAATATGGCTAAAAAGTGTTTAATATCTACGTTTTTTGTCCTGTTATACACCTGCTTAATGGCGGTTCCATATACCGTGGTGATTGATGCCGGCCATGGAGGCAAAGATGGTGGTGCGGTGGGGCGTAATGGAGTGAAGGAAAAAGACTTAAACTTGGACGTTAGTCTGCGTTTGGCCTCCAAACTTCGCACCCAATTCCCGGATATCCAAGTGCTTCTCACTCGTTCTACCGATGTGTTCTTGCCTTTGCAGCAGCGTGCGGATTTTGTTAATCAGCATAACGCGAACCTTTTTATATGCATCCATACCAATGCGGCTGATGCGCGCAGTGCCAAAGGCACCGAGGTATATGTGCTGGGTACCGATCGATTGGAGCAGAATCTGGATGTGGCAATGCGTGAAAATGCCGTGATGAAACTGGAGGCCGATTACCAAACTACATACCACGGTTTTGATCCCAACAGTGTGGAGTCGTATATCATGTTTGAATTGATGCAGAACCAGTATGTGGACCAGAGTTTGCAGTTCGCTACGCTTGTTCAAAACCAGTTTGTTCAAACACTTCATCGTGACGATCGCGGTGTGCATCAGGCTGCTTTTTGGGTGCTGCTCAAATCCGCTTGCCCAAGCGTGTTAGTGGAGATGGGATTTGTGAGCAATGCCGATGAAGAAAAATACCTCAATTCGGATCAAGGAAAACGCGAAATAACCGAGTCTATTTTTAATGCTTTTTGTGCCTACTATAAACCCACTTCCACTCCTTCTCCTGTGTTGGGGCAAAAGCCTGCACAAGTAACTGAAAATCAACCGGTTACAGCTGCTCCGGTAGTGCCGGAAAAAGCACAGGAAAAAGCTCCTGAACAAGCTCCTGAACAAGCACCTGAAAAACCGACTCTGAATCAAGGTTATTGGTGCGTGCAGATACTGGCAGGACGCACTCTTTTGTCATTTACCGATCCTTGCTTTAAGTCGCTCAGCGACATCTCGTATCGCGAGGTAAACGGATGGTATAAATACATGGTGGGCCATTGTGCCACCAAACAGGAAGCTGCAGAGTTGCGAAACAGCATTAAAGATAAATTCCCGGATTGTTTTGTGGTATATTACGAATGATTATGAAATATAAGAGAGAAATTAAAGTGGCTGTATTAGCCATCGTGTGCATTTTTTTATTGATTTTTGGAATGAATTTCCTTAAGGGACGTGATATCTTCTCGCCCGTCAAACATTATGTAGGTGTTTTTGATAACGTCAGCGGTTTGGTCGCGCAGGCACCCGTGTATGTGCGCGGTTATAAAGTAGGTCAGGTGGATGCTATTCAGTATGATTTCACCAGCCCTCATGCTTTTACGGTCATCATATCCATGGATAAGAATATCGCCATTCAACAGCCTGCCGAGATGCGGTTATGCGATGATGGGTTATTAGGTGGTAAGGCTATCGAAGTGGAAGTGCCGATGGGTGCAGTCGAAGGTAAATCGCTCTATGCCGAAGGTGATACGATTCCTGCAGTGGTGGTTGTGGGATTGTTGGAAACGCTTCAGGAAGGATTTATGGCTAAGTTGGACGATGCTATCATGAATTTAGATTCACTGATCGTTAAGGTCAATGCCCAAGTAGGTGATAATACACTTAAACGCACATTGACAAACGTGGAGCAAATCTCCGACGAGTTGTCAGCTTCTGCCCGCGATATTCGCGCCATTACCAATGAACAATTACCATCTATTATGCTCAATGCTGATAGTACGATTAACGATGCTAAACTTGTGGTACGGGACCTCAAAGCCGCTGAATTCAGTCAAACTGTGACGAAAGTTAATACCATGGTGGATTCCGTCAATACCATCCTTACTACTAAACATGGCACGCTCGGTTTATTGCTGAACGATAAGAACCTCTACCAACATATCGACTCTACTATTGTATCCGTTGATAACTTGGTGACGGATCTCAAGGCTAATCCTAAGAAGTATGTGCATTTTTCTTTGTTCGGAGGAAAAGATAAATCGGACAAAAAAACCACACAAAAATAAATTTGGAATATTTCTAATTTAGGGTGCATGCACTTATTTGATTTAGGGTGCATAAACTAAGGGTTTAACGATTTTTGTTACACATCGTTTTTGTGGAACAGACAACCCTAAAAGGGTGTAAAATCAGGGAGTTAGGTGTTAAGAACATTTGTAACTCCCTTATTTTCATTTGGTTACGTGTAACACGCTGATATGCACATAGTTAGCGGAACTACAAAAAAGGCCTTTGCTGCCAAATTTGGTCATGTCAAAAAAAAGCAGTAATTTTGCATCGTTTTTCCGGCTTTTCGGAATCAAATAGGTAACTGTTTTGCAACAAAATGTGAACATATTATGGCAACAATGCGCAGATATTTTGCGCGATAATGTGACCCCAAGTGTGTACAATACTTGGTTCGCCTCATTGGATCCTGTTGAGTTCACAAGCAACACCTTAGTATTACGCGTACAAAGTCAGTTCGTAGCTTCGTATATCGAGGAGAACTATATTGATTTATTAGGCAAGACCATCCGCCGCGTGTTTGGTCCGGAAACGGCTTTGGAGTACCGCGTGCTGGTGGATTCCACTTCCGGCGCGTCTACTACCTACTTGTCTGATGGTGTGATGCAGGTTAGTGCGCATACTATTCCGGGGCGACCTGTGGTGCAACCTAATTGGCAGAGCCATCTCAATCCGAACTATACGTTCTCAACTTTTATTCAGGGTGAGACGAATAAACTGGCGCGCACCGTAGGTGTTGCTATTGCTAAAGAGCCCGGTAAGACAGTGTTCAATCCGCTTTTTATCTATGGCGGCAGTGGAGTAGGTAAGACCCACTTAGCGAATGCTATAGGCAATCAGATTCAGGCTGCTAATCCGGATAGCCGTGTGCTGTATGTGAATGCTAATACATTTAAACTGCAGTTTCAAGAGGCGGTTAATCAGAATAAGGTGCAGGATTTTCTGCTCTTCTATCAGAATGTAGATGTGCTCATCTTGGATGATGTGCAGTTCTTCTCCAACCTCAAAGGCACCCAAGATACGTTCTTCCATATCTTCAATTACTTGCATCAGATGCGCAAGCAACTCATCTTGACTTCCGACCGCTCTCCGGCTGACCTCAAGGATGTAGAGGAACGCTTGCTGACCCGTTTCAGATGGGGTCTTCCTGTGGAGATTCAACGGCCCGACCTGGACCTGCGCAAGGCGATATTAGTGGATAAGATGCATCGGGACGGCATTACATTCAGTGAAGACATCGTGGATTATATCGCCACGCATGCGTGCGAGAACATACGCGATATAGAAGGTATCCTGGCGTCCCTCATCGCTTACTCTACGCTTATGAACCAAGAGATTGATATGCCTTTGGCTCAGTCAATCGTGGAGCGACTGGTGACTAAATTAGATAAACCGGTCTCTATGCAGGATGTGATGGGGGCAGTATGCGAACATATCGGTGTTACCGAAAAAGTATTCGTGTCCCGGTCCCGCCAGCGTGATGTAGCGCGTGCTCGACAGATGTTCGTGTATATCGTTAAAGAGATGACCGATCATACTTTGTCGGAAATAGGAGCATGTATGTCCCGCGATCATGCTACTGCCCTGTATGCATTCAATACCATCAAAAAGCAGCTTCAGTACGATAAAGTGCTGCATCATGAATTGCAGACACTAATGTACGAACTCAAGCACTAAATACTACTATGAGTGATTATATCGTATCGGCGCGCAAGTATAGGCCCACTACGTTTGAATCGGTTGTGGGACAAAAAGCGCTGACGGAAACGCTCCGTAATGCGATTCGCCAAGGCCACTTGGCCCATGCGTATTTATTCTGTGGCCCGCGCGGCGTGGGCAAAACAACGTGTGCCCGTATCTTTGCCAAAACAATCAACTGTCTTCATCCTACTGACTCGCACGATGCTTGTAACGAATGTGAGAGTTGCGTAGCCTTTAATGAACAACGCAGTTTCAATATCCATGAATTGGATGCAGCGTCCAATAACTCCGTGGAGGATATCCGCACGCTTATTCAGGAAGTGCGTATCCCGCCGCAAGTAGGTAAGTACAGCGTCTATATCATCGACGAGGTGCATATGCTGTCCCAGGGAGCTTTTAATGCCTTGCTCAAGACATTAGAGGAACCGCCATCATATGCTGTTTTTATTTTGGCTACCACCGAGAAACATAAGGTGCTGCCCACTATCCTCAGTCGATGCCAGGTCTATGATTTCCAACGCATCACCGTCATGGATATGGTGCATCACTTGGAGTATGTAGCTAAGACCGAATCGATATCGGCCGAACAGGAGGCCCTGCGCGTTGTGGCCGAGAAAGCGGACGGAGGTATGCGAGATGCACTCAGTATATTCGACCAACTGGTTGCTTTCTGCGGCAATACCATCACGTATGCCCAGGCTATCGAGGTGCTTAATGTGCTGGATACAGACTATTATTTCCGGCTCACGGACGATGCTCTCAATCATAATATATCCGATGCGCTGCTACTGCTGAACGAAGTGCTGCAGCGTGGTTTTGATGCCGGCCATTTCGTGATTGGTATGATGCAGCACCTGCGCAATGTGCTTGTGTCTAAAGACCCTCAGACGCTGCCGTTATTGGAGACTTCTCAGGCGGAGCAGCAGCATTATGCTAACCAAGCGCAGCGATGCGAAGCGCAATGGCTGTTCCGCGCCCTGGATATACTGAATACACTGGATATCAATTATCGCACGGCTAAGAATAAACGTCTCACCATCGAACTCGCTCTCGTCAAACTCTGTGCCCCAACGTCTGCCCCAACGTCTACGTCAACGTCTTCTATATCGGAGTCCCCGAAGGCACCGTCATCGTCTCCTTCTCCCTCTCCTTCTCCGTCAACGTCAACGTCTCCGTCTCCGTCAGCGTCAACGTCTCCTTCTCCCTCTCCCTCTCCACTTCCCTCCCTTCCGTCCCTAAAGCCCAAGCCGTCTACGTCCACTTTATCGGAGAGCCCAAAGGCACCGTCAACGTCTTCGACGACGTCCCCTTTCACGCTTGACCAACTCAGTAGCGCGTGGGTTGGTCTGAGAAAAGACTTCCCCAAGGAAGAGCGCTTACAGATGATGTTAACGGACTATCAGCCCCAGATAACCGGGGAGAATATGTTGACATTAACGCTGACTAACTCGTGGCAAAAAGACGAATTTGCACGGTTTGGTAAGCAGATAATGGATAAGATACGGCATGAACTGCATAACGACCTAATCAAACTGCAAGTGGTCGTGGAGGAATACACGGCTAAGCAGGAGGCTTATACGTCAGCCGAGAAATATAAACTGCTCGCTGAGCAGAACGCACTACTCGCCGAGATGCGAGATGCCCTCAATCTGCAATTGGAATAAATGGCAGAGGACCTGAAGAAATACTTACCCACCACCAAGCGCGAATTGGAACTGCGTGGTTGGGATACGGTCGATGTAATCCTCTTCTCCGGAGATGCTTACATCGATCATCCGCAGTTTGGTGCAGCCGTCATCGGACGGGTGCTCGAGGCCCACGGCTACCGCGTAGCAATTGTGCCTCAGCCGGACTGGCATGGGGATCATAGGGACTTCACTAAACTAGGGGCACCGCGACTGTTCTTTGGTATAACGGCCGGGTCGATGGACTCGATGGTCAATCACTACACCGCCAATAAGCGGCGTCGCTCCGATGATGCCTATACGCCCGAAGGGCGGGCAGGGATGCGACCGGATTATTGCACCGTCACTTATGCCACGATTATACGCCGGTATTTCCCAACCACACCGATTGTCATTGGGGGCATAGAAGCCAGCATGCGGCGATTGGCCCACTATGATTATTGGTCGGATAGTTTCAAACCTTCCATCCTCGTTGATTCGTCCGCAGACCTGCTGGTCTATGGCATGGGAGAAAAGAGCATCGTCGCTATAGCGGATGCTATATCAGCTACCGGCACTGTGCCCCATGATATACCGCAAACGGCCTATCGCACCGATACATTGCCGGCTCTGCCGGATGATAATAAGATAGTGCTGCATGGTTATCAGGCCGAGAAGAACAACAAGATACTCTATGCCGAGGACTTTAGACTCACCGAGATCGAATCCAATCGCATCACAGCCAAGACGATTATCCAGGATGACATAGTCATCAATCCGCCGTATCCCACGATGACGACCGACGAATTGGATGCCGTCTATGACCTGCCCTTCCAGTATATGCCGCATCCTAAGTATAAAGATAAGCATATCCCGGCATACGAGATGATTCGTTTCTCCGTATGTCTGCATCGTGGCTGCTTTGGAGGCTGTTCGTTCTGCACTATATCCGCCCATCAGGGCAAGCAGATTACTTCGCGGTCCAAGTCTAATATCATCCGTCAAATCAGTCGTCTCAAGGACCTGCCGGAATGGAAAGGGTACCTGAGCGACCTGGGTGGACCATCGGCTAATATGTACGGCATGCATGGTAAGAACCCCGACCTATGTGCTAAATGCGCACGGCCTTCTTGTTTGCAGCCGGCTATATGCAAGAACCTGCATCAGAACTTCGCACCTATCCTGGATATATACCGATCCGTAGATAAACTGCCGTATATCAAAAAAGCCTTTGTAGGCAGTGGCATACGGTACGACCTTATGTCCGAGGCGTATGGACGGCAACTCATCACGCGGCATGTGTCCGGACGACTCAAAGTGGCTCCGGAGCATTGCTCCGACTCCGTGCTGCAACTCATGCGTAAACCGCAATGGAACGAGTACCTGCATTTCCGCGATTTCTTCCAGCGTATCAACCGCGAAGCGGGCATGCATCAGCAGCTCATTCCGTACTTCATCTCGTCCCATCCCGGATGCACCAACCGAGATATGATGGCGCTGGCTGATGAGACCAAACGGATGCATTACCATCCTGAACAAGTGCAGGACTTCACGCCTACACCGATGACACTCAGCACATGCATGTACTACACCGGACTCAATCCCTATACGATGCAACCGGTGTATGTAGCTAAGAGCAGTGACGATAAACGTAAACAAAACAGTTTCTTCTTCTGGTGGAAGGAGAACCCTAATCGTAATCGCAAATGAAAAAGAAACAGTACCATATCAATCCTGTCACCCTGGCCATGGAGCGGGTGGAGCATGATATCTTCTATTGGTTGAAACGGTCCGGATTCTATATTCTGGGCGGAATATGCTTGGGAATAGTCTTTTTCTTCCTTTTCTACCATTTCTTTCCGTCCCCTCGCGAACGGCAACTGATGACGCAAAAGACGCAGTTAGAAACGCAACTGCAGTTGGTGGATGGACGACTCGACCAAATGCAGATCGTGATGAATGACCTGTCCCAACGCGACGATAACCTATATCGCGCTTTGTTGGGGGCCGAACCGATCCCGCTGTCCGTTAGACAAGGAGCAACCCAGAAAATGGCGTACTACGACGAGATCAGCCGCATGACCGACTCTCAATTGGCTGCTAACCTGGTTCTCAAGACCGATGTGCTGGAGAAAGAGTTGTATGTGCAGGCTAAGTCGTACGACGAGATTCTGGTGCTGGCTAAGAACCAAGAAACCAAGATGGAGTATATCCCGGCTATTCAGCCGGTGCTTAACCGTAACCTCAAACGCGTAGCCAGTGGTTACGGATGGCGTATCGACCCTGTTTATCATGTGCGCCGATTCCATAGCGGCATGGACTTTACCGCTCCTAAGGGCACCGATATTTATGCTACCGGTAAGGGTAAGGTGGTGTTTGTGGGCCATAAGCAGGGCTATGGCAATACCGTCATCATCGACCATGGCTATGGTTACCAAACGCTGTATGCCCACTTGCATAAATCGCTATGCCGGGTGGGACAGAAAGTCAATCGAGCCGATGTCATTGCATTGGTGGGCAATACCGGTAAATCCACCGGTCCGCACCTGCATTATGAAGTGCATTTCCAAGGCAAGCCTATCGACCCGCGTAATTTCTATTTCTACGATTTATCTCCGGAGGAGTACGACCAGATGGTGCAGCTATCTAATAACTACGGTCGTATGTTAGACTAATCCGTTTCTGTAATATGAATCAGCGCCGCTTCATCCTCGATGAGGATGCGTTTGCCGTGCGTTGATATCACACCTTCTTTGGTTAGTTGACGAATAGTGCGAATGGCATTGGCGGTGGTCATTGAACTGATATTACTGATGTCCTCGCGACTCATGACGACGTTCAGTGTCTTGCCGTCGGATTCCGTACCAAAACGTGCTTTGAGAGTCAGCAATGCATCTGCCATACGCCCGCGCACATGCTTCTGCGTAAGCACGAGTTGACGGTAACGAGCGGTCTCTAACATGCCACTCATGCGAGACAGGAAATACATGCATATCTGATTATTCTGATTCAGCACCCGCATCAGTGCTTCGCGACGCACTTTACATATACAACTGGGTTCGATGGCCGCTGCACTGGAATGATATATGGTATGCGATAGGATAGGCAGGTAACTGAAAAACTCACCCGGAGCTATCATGCGCACAATCTGAGGCTTTTTGTTTGGCGTTCCTATATACTCGCGCACTTTGCCGGTTAATAGGATCATTAAATACTCCGGAAAAGTGCCACTCTGGAAGACCTGCTCTTTTTTAGCATAATCCACCACTTCCGATTCCGATTCAATGTAGGTTCGTTCGCCGGGAGTTAACATGTCCCAAGCCGGATGACCTTCCCATAAGGAGGCAAAATTAACGTCTTTTCGAGTCATAAAACGCGTTTTTTTGAAAAAATTTGTGCAAAGTTACATTTTTTTTTGCACAGTTGCAAATTTTTTTGTAATTTTGCAGGCGTATTACAGAGTAATAATTTTTTTAGTATGGATATATCTGTTATTGTTCCGTTGTATAACGAGGCTGAGTCGCTGCCTAAATTGCATGAATGGATAGCTCGCGTGATGGCGGAGCATCACTTTTCGTATGAGGTCATTTTTGTGAATGATGGTTCTACGGATGATTCGTGGTCGGTGATTGAGCAACTGCATCAGTCTGATAAGGCGGTGCGTGGTATCTGTTTCCGCCGTAACTACGGTAAGTCCGCGGCGTTGCATTGCGGCTTTGCTGCGGCTATGGGTGATGTGGTGATTACGATGGATGCGGACCTGCAGGATTCGCCGGACGAGATACCTGAGCTCTATCGTATGATTACCGAGGACGGTTTTGATCTGGTGAGTGGATGGAAGCAGAAGCGCTATGATAATCGCTTGACTAAGAACTTGCCTAGTAAGCTCTTTAACGCCACTGCGCGTCGCGTGACGGGTATTCAGCTGCATGATATGAACTGCGGACTGAAGGCATATCGCAGGGAGGTGGTTAAGAATATAGAGGTCTTCTCGGAGATGCACCGGTATATACCGTATTTGGCTAAGAACGCCGGGTTTACTCGTATTGGAGAGAAAGTGGTGCAGCATCGTAAGCGCGAGTTTGGTGCCAGTAAGTTCGGTCTCAATCGCTTCGTGAATGGCTACTTGGATCTGATGACTTTGTGGTTCCTCAATAAATTTGGTAAGCAGCCCATGCATTTCTTCGGATTGGTAGGCAGCCTGATGTTCTTCATCGGCTTTGTGGCTGTTTGTGTGGTAGCTGGCATGAAACTCCATGCCCTATCCCATGGTGTACCTGCCATGCTGATTGGCACGAATCCGTATTTCCACATCGCCATCCTGATGATGATCCTCGGCTGTATGCTCTTCCTTGCCGGCTTCCTGGGCGAACTCATCCTCCGCAACTCCCCCAGCCGGAATGATTATCTAATCAAGCACCGGCTTGATTGACGTTGACTAATTGTGCCCGCAGACTACACAGACTACGCAGAAAATATTTCTTATTAATTTATTGATTTTCTATTGTATCAGTAAGCAAGCTTCCTATCCAATATCAAACTCAATAAATAACCAGAGCTAAACGCTCTTACAACGTTATTACGTTGTTAATAAGAAAAGTGCGGAAGGCATTGTTAATAAGAAAGGCGCGGAATAATGAATTTAGGAAACAAGAGAAATAGGATGTATGACATTGAATGATATCACATATAAGATACGTGGCGCAGCCTATACGGTGTATCGTAATTTAGGGCCTGGCCTATTGGAAAAAGTCTATCAGGAGGCACTCGCTTATGAATTACAGAAAGAAGGACTAAAAGTAGCTCGTGAGGTGATGGTTCCTATTGTATATGATGGTCATGCTTTATCTTCGGATATGAAGTTGGATATATTGGTTGAGGATAGTATAATTGTAGAACTTAAGTCTGTAGAAGTACTATTACCTGTTCATAAGAAACAACTGCAAACCTATCTTAAATTAACCAATCGCCAAGTCGGTTTATTGATAAACTTTAATGTGGCGCAAATGGATAACGATGCCATTGTCCGTTGTGTAAATGGATATAAAGAATAAGGGAGACTTCAAAACTTCTCCGCTTTTCATATTAGCAACGTTCTCTGCGCTTTATATTTATCGCTCCGTAGGAGCCTGAAGGCGTAAGACTTCTAATAGTTGTAAGTGTGGTGGGATGTTGGAAGTCTACTTACGAACAAACCAAACACGAACAACGAATAAATATAATCTTTCTGCGTAGTCTGCGAAGTCTGCGGGAAACCAAAAAATATAATTATGAAAGCACTAGTTAAACGGTATGCTAAGCCGGGAATATGGATGGAAGATGTTCCGATGCCCGAAGTAGGCGTGAACGACGTCCTCATCCGTGTTAAGAAAGCCGCCATTTGCGGCACGGACCTTCACATGTATAAATGGGACGATTGGGCACAGAGCCACTGCCGTCCGCCATATACGATGGGTCATGAGTTCGTGGGCGAGGTGGCCGAAGTGGGTCCCGGTGTCCGTTCCTTCCGTGTGGGCGAACGTGTGACGGCCGAAGGCCATATCGTTTGCGGTCATTGCCGCAACTGCCGCCGTGGTATGGGCCATGTGTGCGAAAATACCATCTCGGTGGGAATAATGGGTAAGGATGGCTGCTTTGCGGAGTATGTCACTATCCCTGAGTCTAATGTAGTCAAACTGCGTGACGAGATACCGGACGATTTCGCAGCCATCATGGATCCGTTTGGCAATGCTACGCATACGGCACTGGCTTTCCCATTACTGGGCGAAGATGTACTGATTACGGGGGCAGGATTGATTGGCACGATGGCTGCAGGTATCTGCCGCTATGCCGGAGCCAAGCATATCGTAGTCACGGATATCAATCCGCTGCGCTTGGATATAGCTAAACGCATGGGCGCTACGCTGACCGTGGATGGCAGCAAGGGCGAGACTGTTCAGGGCGCCATGGATCAACTTGGCATACGAGGTTTTGATGTAGGATTGGAGATGTCCGGTGCACCGGCTGCTTTCAATGATATGGTGGCGCATATGTACAAGGGTTCTAATATAGCTCAGTTGGGTATCCTGCCGTCTAATACGCAGGTTAACTGGTCGGATGTGATCTTCAATGCCCTCACTATCAAGGGCATCACCGGCCGCCGTATGTGGGAGACCTGGTACCAGATGGAGCAGATGCTGCTGGGAGGGTTGGACCTCAGTCCGGTTATCACCCATTGCTTCCGCTTTGATGACTTCCAAAAGGGCTTTGATGTCATGGTTTCCGGCCAATGCGGCAAAGTCCTCCTTGAGTGGTAAAAAAGAAATGAATTGTAGATTTATATATATATTATTGATAACATGCTGTGCCGGCACTACGTTCGCGCGTCCGGTCGTGGTGCGCGATAGTGCTCGCTCTACGGAACCTGTGGTTATTACAGAATCTTTTGTCTCCGCTCAATCCGGAATGGGGTATGGCGATAAATCCTATACCGGCGCAATAACATGGCAACTGAAAAACGGTAAGGTGGATAAGATCTATTCTATGTTTGGTTCGGACAATACCTGTGCCATTTTGGAGGGTACTGATAAGTTCATTGTTCAGGAAGCATCCTCATTAACGTCTGAGAAAATACAAGGACTGCGAGAGGTGCGTTGTAAGATGAAACGCAGTGTTTCTGCCGTTAGCATGGCCATTTATATTTCTGCGGACCAAACCAAATGGATGGATATTACGAATAAGTATTCTATTGCGCTTACTTGGGACAAAGGAACTATGACTTGTTCCAAAAGTGAAATGAATGAACTCTATATACCTACGTCGGCTTCTCCTACTTATACTTTCTCTATCGCTTTACCTCGCGATACGGATGTTTATGTGCGATGGATAATGTATAATGGTAATGGT
Organism: Candidatus Colicola equi; assembly: GCA_018066175.1. Classification (GTDB taxonomy): domain Bacteria; phylum Bacteroidota; class Bacteroidia; order Bacteroidales; family Paludibacteraceae; genus Colicola; species Colicola equi. The sequence goes on from JAGHRV010000007.1 coordinate 33,937, forward strand.
AAGTATGCATTCATTGACGATGTGGAGTTAGTTACCCATCCATGGGTTTATTCGCAGCACGAGGAAGAGATTCCTGATTATACACGTTCCACCGATGCTGACCATCAGATTGGTATTGTATGTTGGCCGCAAGCGGTGCATAAGGATGACTATGCAGGTGCTACCTTCTATGAAGTGGCATATCGAGTAGGAACGGCTGATCAGCCTACGGATTTTGTGGTGTCAGAGGTGGAAGATTTGGAGGCAGGTATACCGTATATCTATATTGCATCGGGCAGTGCCATTACGGCTGACGGAAATGGAGAGTCTGTGACTACGGCGCAACATCGTAATGGACTGTATGGAGCATTAACTAAGATAGAGAATTCAGAGATGTTAGGTAATAAATGGGTTTTGTTCCAAAATGAGTTATGGCAGATAGCTCCAACTTCTACCGCCTCTATCAAGGCCAATAGTGGATATATAGATATGACGGAGGTGCCGGAGGAAAACACTTTTACTCCTGTGTCCGGTCGCCAGTACCGCAGTTTAAGCGGGCGTGGCATTGTTACAGCTGAACGTAAGATTATGGCATCAATGAATAGAAACAAAGTGCTCTTAGATGGTGAATTAGTCATCATCAAAGATGGTCAACGATATGATATATTAGGGAGGAACCGAAGATGAAAATATATACTATTCCCCAAACGCACATAGCGCATGTTTGCTCAATGACCCTGTTAACCTCCAGTGCCCCCACTCAAGCCAATATCCCTATCCATGCTGGAAAACAATTATATGGAGGAGAATATTAGTTAATGGTAAAAATCAAAATTATTTGCAAATCTCAAAAATAATTTGTATCTTTGCACGCAAATTTATAATTGCAATAAGATATAGACAGAATAATGCTGTATTATCGTAGAAAAATATTACTTGCGCTTTTAGAAATGTTTGGTGGTAAACTATCTGCCATTCAACTCCAGAAGTACTTGTTCTTGTTTACTCGTAACCAAATGACAAGAGCGTTTAGTTTTGTCCCATACAAGTATGGCTGTTTCTCTTTCCAAGCTAATCAGGATATGACCACGTTAGGGACGTATGGTTATGTTGAAGAATGTGACAATGGCTATGTGTTAAAGAATCATGGCAATTATCTTGCGCAATTAGATATGTTTGACCAACAACTTATGAGAAATATCTACGATGAGTTTGGACAGATGTCTCAGAATGAACTTGTTAGACATATCTACGTTAAATATCCTTTTTACGCAATCAATAGTACGATTGCTTCTACACTTTTGTCACCCGACGAAATGGAAAAGGTGAACGCTCAACGTCCTCGTAAAAGTGGCAGAAAGTTATTTACTATAGGTTATGAAGGTGTAACCTTGGAGGATTATCTAAAACGTCTATTACTGGAGGATGTACATGTGTTATGTGATGTGCGTAAAAATGCTTTTAGTCAAAAATATGGTTTCAATAAATCGCAGTTGGAAAATGCGTGTAAGAGTGTTGGAATCCGTTATGTACATGTACCGGATTTAGGAATAGAATCTGATAAACGACAAGACCTTCGCTCTCAGCATGATTATGATATCCTTTTTGCGGAATATGATAGAACCATCATTCCGCAAAATCAGCAAGCCTTGCGCTATGTGTACGATTTGATACTAAAGGAAGAACGTGTGGCTTTGACTTGTTTTGAAAAAGACCCCAAACAGTGTCACCGCTCGCGTGTAGCGAAAGCTCTAATGGATATGGCAAATAACCAATATACATCAAATAATATTGTTTTTAATGTGAAATGATATGGCATTAATGAATGTCCTAATAGCAGTAAAAACGTATCCAACTCTTTCTGCTGAATACGATGAGTTAGTTTGTACGGCGGGCTTCTTGGAAGATGGTTCGTGGATACGAATTTATCCTATCCCATTCCGTAAATTGGCTGATGACTCTCAATATCACAAATGGCAATGGGTTACGATTGATTTAGTGAAAAACACAAAGGATTTGCGCAATGAAAGTTATCGCCCTGTGGATATTGATAAGCCTATTCAATTAGGACCGGTTGTGCCTTCCAAAAGCAATTGGGCATATCGTAAACCATATGTTTTGCATGAGGTTTACACCAATATGGAAGAACTGATTGCAGAAGCGCAACGTCCTCCATATAAATCGTTAGCGGTTGTTAAGCCAACACAAGTTAAGGATTTTATTTGGGAAGAGGTAGATCGTGATTGGAATCCCGAAAAATTGAAGGCTGTTTATGCTAATCAAATGCAAGGTAATTTGTTCCAACAAGAAGATGAGCGAGTGGCTTTCACAGTCGCTAAGAAATTGCCATATAAATTTTCCTACGTCTTTACCACAGAGGATGGTAAGGAACGAACTCTTATGATTGAAGATTGGGAATTAGGTATGCTCTATTGGAATTGTCTTGAAGCAGCTAATGGTGATGAACAGATAGCTTGCCAGAAGGTGAGAGAACGTTATTTTGATATAATGACAAAGGATACCGATTTTTATTTCTTAATGGGCACAACTTTGAGTCATCACATAGGTTCACCTAACCCCTTCATCATTATTGGAACATTCTATCCTAAACACGAAGACCTAGAATTGCCATTGTTTGAATAAACCTCACCTCCCAACGCTATGGCGAGGAAGAAATGCAACAAATAATAAGAATTATTTGCAAATCTCAAAAATAATTTGTACCTTTGCAGCGCAAAAATAAAAAAATATTTATAGCTCCAATAGGAGCAAGAAGGCATGGCCTTCGGTTAGTTGTACGTGTGGTGGGATGTTGGAAGTTTACTTATGAACAAACCAAACACGAACAACGGATAAATATATAAGTCTGCGTCTTTCTGCAAAATCCGCGGGAGACAAAAGAAAAATAAGTATAAAAAAACAAAAAGATAATGAACGCAATTGAATTTGATCATGTAAGTAAACAATACCGCTTAGGTCTAGTCTCTACCAAGACCCTTAGCCACGATATCCGCCGCTTCTGGATTACCAATATCCTTGGCAAGGAGGACCCTTACCTCAAGATTGGTGAAACCAACGACCGCGCCAGCAAGGGCTCGTCCGAGTATGTCTGGGCGCTGCGCGACATCAATTTTAATGTCGAGCAGGGCGATGTAGTAGGTATCATTGGTAAGAACGGTGCCGGTAAGAGTACGTTGCTCAAGCTCCTTAGCCGCGTCACGGGTCCCACTACGGGTCAGATTCGTGCCCATGGCCGTATCGGTTCACTCTTGGAGGTCGGAACGGGCTTCCATCAGGAGATGACCGGCCGCGAGAATATCTTCATGAACGGAGCTATCTTAGGTATGTCTCGTGCCGAGATTCAATCTAAGTTAGATGAGATTGTGGACTTCAGTGGCTGCGAACGCTATATCGATACGCCGGTTAAGCGTTACTCATCCGGTATGATGGTGCGTCTGGGCTTTGCCGTAGCGGCCCACCTCGACCCCGAGATCCTTGTGGTAGATGAAGTCCTCGCAGTAGGCGATGCCGAGTTCCAAAAGAAAGCCATCGGAAAGATGCAACAAGTCTCCCAAGGGGAAGGTAGAACGGTCCTCTTTGTGAGCCATAATATGGGTAGCATTCGCCGTTTATGTAAGCGTGGTGTCATGCTTGAGAATGGCATGGTCAAAAAGGATGGTTTAATCAACGAGGTGGTTGATTATTACTTGCAAGCATCTTTACAAGGTCTTGGCTCCGTTTGGACCAAGCCGAAGGATAGCAGTAAGGCTTTTCAATGCTATTCGGTAGAATTACTATCGGAGAATGGTACACCAAAGGATGTCTTCATGTGCGATGAAAACATTACTTTGCGTATGAAGGTGATTAAGAATAAGCAATTTAATGACTTATTTGGCTACGTCCAAATATCTAAAGGAGATGGTGTAGTAGCGTGGGAGTTTGATAGTAATGACTTGATTATGAATAAACTGAATGACCTACCTATGGGTGAATCTACGATTGATGTTACGCTTCCTAAGCGCACTTTAGGCCATGGGCAGTACTCCATTTATCTCAGTTTCACCAGTCGTACTAATTTTACAGGAGAGAATGCGGATGTTCCCAGTGATGTATGTAAATTCACCATCACGGATGAGCAAACGCTGCGTGGCAATAATCGTAATGGTATGTTTAGTACCTTGACCGATTGGCAGATTAAATAACCTTTGAATTTATAAAATCTAAAGATATGTTAAACGGAAAAACAGTGCTGATTACCGGCGGTAGCGGTAGTTTTGGCAAAAAGTTTGTGGAAGTAGTTTTGCGCGATTATCCTAATGTGAAGAAAGTAATCGTTTTTTCTAGGGATGAGCAACACCAATGGGATATGCAACAGCAATTCCCCAAAAATAAGTATCCGATGATGAGATACTTCATTGGTGATGTGCGAGATTTAGATCGACTCAAGCGCGCATTTAATGACGTAGATGTTGTGGTGCATGCTGCGGCTATTCGTAATGTTGATACCGCTGAATATAATCCTGATGAATGCATTAAAACGAATGTGTTAGGGGCTCAGAATGTTATCAATGCCGCTATAGAATGTGGGGTGAAAGACGTGGTAGCACTTTCCTCGGATAAGGCATGTGAACCTACCACATTGTATGGTGCAACCAAGTTGACGAGTGATAAACTATTCTGCGCGGCTAATAATATCAGTGGAGGTAAGGACATCCGTTTCTCAGTGGTTCGTTTTAGTAATGTATTGGGCTCTACCGGTTCGCCATATCCTATTTTTAAACGTGCTATTCAAAATGGAGATAAATCCATTAAATTGACTAGTGCGGAGATGACGAGGTTTAACATCTCCATTGTGGAAGGTGTTGGATTAGTGTTATATGCAATCGGTCATCATGTAGGTGGAGAAATCTTTGTACCTAAATGTATGTCCTATCGTGTAACGGACTTAGCTAAAGCAATGGCTCCTAAATTGGCTATTGAAGAGATTGGCCTACGTCCAAATGAAAAATTGCACGAAGTGCTGATTCCTGCTGCGGATGCGCAGAACACCGTTGACTTGGGACGTTGTTATGTCATCCTGCCGGCCCATGCTTTCAATCATTCCAATCAGGAGATAATTAGCCACCATAAGGCGCAATATGTCCCCGAAGATTTCTGCTATAGTTCCAATTTGAACTCAGAGTGGGAAACGGTAGAGTCATTGGCTGCTAAAATTAAAAGATATATAGATCCAAGAAATTGATGGACAAAATAATGATTAATCATCCTATTTCATATGGTCATCAGTTAATTACCGATGAAGATATTCAGGCCGTTGTGGAAACATTGAAATCTGATTATTTGACTCAAGGTCCACGAATTCCTGAATTTGAACAAAATTTTGCTTCCTACCTCGGCGTTAATTACGCATGTATGGTTAGCAATGGTACGGCAGCCTTGCACCTTTGTGCGATGGCATTAGATATTAAGCCGGGCGATAAGGTAATTACTACTCCGATTACGTTTGTTGCTAGTGCCAATGGTTTCCGTTATCTTGGTGCCGATATTGTATTCTGCGATATTGATGCTAATACCTATCTGATGGATTTGGATAAACTTGAGCAAATCTTGAAATCTGCACCTAAAGGCACTTACAAAGCCGTTGTCCCGGTGGATTTTGCCGGCTATCCGATAGATGAGGAACGACTGCATAATTTAGCTGTTGAGTTTGGATTTAAGACGGTTATTGACTGTTGCCATGCTCCTGGTGGTAGTTGGACGGATAGTAAGGGTGAGAAGCAGATGGTAGGTAATTGCAAGTATGCCGATTTAAGTGTATTCTCTTTCCATCCGGTTAAACATATTGCCGCAGGAGAGGGTGGATGCATTACAACTAATAATAAGGAATTATACGATAAGGTTGCGCTCTATCGCACCCATGGTATTACCAAGGATCCGGACTTATTGACTCGCAACGATGGCGGTTGGTACTATGAGATGCAAGAACTGGGGTATAATTATCGTATTACGGAATTCCAAGCAGCCCTTGCATCTAGTCAACTTAAGCGTCTTGATTGGAGTATTGCTCGTCGCAATGAGATTGCTAAACGTTATGACGAAGCTTTCAAGAACCTACCTGTATTAACTCCTTTCCGTGAGTCCGGCATTACGCACGCGTTCCACTTGTATATTATAGAGGTGCATCCCAATAAACGCAAAGGTTTGTATGACTATTTGCGTGAGCATAATATCTTTGCTCAAGTGCTCTATATCCCGGCGCATACGATGCCTTATTATAAGAGTCTTGGTCATAAGGAGGGCGAGTGCCCTATAGCCGAAGATTATTACACTCGCTGCTTGGCTTTGCCGATGTATCCGAGTCTGACGAACGAGGAGCAGGAATATGTTATCGAAAAAGTTAAAACCTTTTTCGGACGATAACGATAACGAAAACGATAACTAAAAACGCAAAAGAATATGTCGGAGTTGCAACAACTTTTGTTAAATCAAAGGGAAGAAGAAAAAGCATCAAAATCTTCTTTCAATGCCGAACAACGTATTGATTATTTTAGATCAATTGTGTCCGAATTGTACACACAGATAAAAAACGAATGGTTGAAGGATCTTGCGGATGAGGATCTTATTCGTTTTGCAAATGGCGATGTAGAATTGGAAGAGTCCGGCTTGGGAACCTATACGATAGATACTTTGACCATACATACGCCTATTGATAATGTTGAATTTGTTCCAACAGGAACTTTGCTAATAGGTACTGATGGTGGTATTGAAGTGAGGTGTAATGACCAATGTGTTAATTTGGTTCACATAGAAGAGAAAATTGAGAATCCGGGGCAGTTAGTTGCTTTGCAAATAGGAAAAGTGAAGATGTCGACTAAGGACAGTGTCTTGGTGTGGAAAATTATGCATGAAGATGAAAATCATTTATTGCACTTTACGACATTCAATCAGAATAGTATGCAGAAGTTGTTAATAAATCTATTGAGTGATGAGTCGTGTTAAGTTTTCTTTTGAAAAGGATTATTTGAAGTATGAGTTGGTTCAAAAATACTATACCACGACAAATCTCTCACTGGAACGTCATTACTCGAAAAGAGGTAATCCAGAATATTTAGTTGATTTTTTTGGAAAAAATGAAGATATAGTAAACAAAGAAAAAGTAGAGCATCAAAAGGAATTATCCCGCGAGGCAACATTTGTCTTGTTGGCTAGTATAGAAGCGATGTTTCGTGAGGATTTTATAATTCGATGTCAGGCTAATCTGACCGATTCGATTTCAAGTAGATTCTTGGCGGAATATAATCCTGTTAAAAAGATTTATCATTATAAATTCAAGGAATTAATATTGAATACATGGAAGGAAAATAAACCCGAATATGCATCGTTGTTGGATCAGTTAAGCCAAGCCTTTGATTATCGTAACTGGATAGGTCATGGTCGGTATTGGCAATTTAAGGATAATGAGAGCAAATTCACATTTGAAAAAGTATTTTGTCTTGCGCAGATGATAAATGTTGCTTTTGTTTCGTCATTATATAAATCGGAGATGATAAATTCAAAGAATAAATTAATAAAAAAATATGACATACAGTAAAATTATAGAGGCAATTGATGCCCATTTGGCAAAGAGTAGCAAGCAGTACTATAAAGATTTTTATATAGGTATTGCAAGCGATGCTCGTGATAGATTATTCTCCGATCATGGAGTAGATGAAAAAAGTGATTGGTGGATATATGGAACAGCAGATAATGATCAAATTGCCCGTGATGTGGAGCGATATTATTTGGATCAAGGTATGCTAGGTGGTCAAGGAGGTGGTGATGAAAATACCAAGATGGTATATTGTTATGAGGTATCGGAGCATACGCATGAGGATAGGTAATAAAAACGATAACGATAACGAAAACTATGGTTGGGAAGGCTCGGAATTTTAGAGAATATAAAGTCTGGAGAGATGCGGTGGATTTCTCGGCTCGTGTTTATAAAGTTACAGGAGAGATGCCGTGGTTTGAGAAGAAAGGACTTTGTGATCAACTTCAGCGTGCTGTGGTATCTATTTCTTCCAATATTGCCGAAGGCTCTGCTCGTCCATCAAACAGTGACTTTGCTCATTTCTTAGATGTTGCATTGGGCTCGTCTTACGAGGTGGAAACGCAATTATTAATAGCTAAGAATATAGGCTATATAGAAGATGTACTATTTGAAGATCTAAATAATATAAATATGGATATAGAACGACAACTAACTGCACTAATTCGTTCTTTACGAAATCAGTTATCGTTATCGTCATCGTTATAGTTTATTTTTATGAAAAACATCTGTATCATACCAGCTCGTGGCGGGAGTAAGCGGATACCGAGGAAGAATATCAAAGACTTTTTAGGCAAACCGATTATTGCTTATTCCATAGAGGCAGCACTCAAGAGTGAACTCTTTGACGAAGTGATGGTCTCCACGGATGACGAGGAGATAGCAGCCATCGCTCGTCAGTATGGTGCATCTGTTCCTTTTATGCGTAGTGCCGAAACAGCAAACGACTATGCTACTACGGCTGATGTGTTGCTGGAGGTATTGGCAAAGTATTGTGAAATGGGGCGGAAGTTTGAAAACTTGTGTTGCCTCTATGCCACGGCTCCATTTGTGAAGGCTGAGCGTCTGCGCGAGTGCTATAATCTGATGCAGGGCGATATTGATTCTGCCTTTACAATAGTGGAGTATTCGTATCCTATTCAGCGTAGTTTGGTTACTGATGGTAAGTTGATACGTTTGGCTTATCTGGAACATAAGAATAGTCGCTCCCAGGATTTGCAAAAGCATTATCATGATGCGGGACAGTTCTATTTCTCTACGATAAAGAATTTAGAGGAGAACCAATTCCTATGGGGGGAACATACTGCACCATTGATTTTATCCGAATTGGAGGTACAAGACTTGGATACCATGACGGATTGGAAATTGGCAGAAATGAAGTATATGTTATTGCATGAGTAGGCAAAAAGTATATTTTCGAGCAGATGCGGGAGCGGGCATAGGGTATGGTCACTTCATTCGCAGTTTGGCTTTGGCTGATATGTTAAAGTCGGACTTTGACTGCACTATGTTTACTCAAACGCCTACCGCCTATCAAATTGCCGAAGCAGAGAATGTCTGCCAAATAGTGCCCCTCCCTGCTGACGAAAGTAGATTTGATAAATTTCTAACATACCTAACAGGCGAAGAGATAGTGGTGTTAGATAATTATTTCTATACAACCGAATACCAACAACAGATTAAGGATAAAGGTTGTAAATTAGTCTGCATCGATGACATGCATGATAAGCATTTTGTTGCTGATGTGGTGATTAATCATGCGTTTGTGCCAGCGGAGGAATACGATGTTGAGGATTATACACAAGTATGTACGGGACCAAAGTACGCATTATTGAGAGGCCCATTCTTGCAGCAGCAGTCTGTAGATAGACACCCTCATTCATGGGTAGTCACGATTGGAGGCTTGGACGAACCCAATATTACGACACTGGCTGTAAAAAAATTGCAAGATATAGGAGTTAAAGATATCACGGCCATTGTTGGTGATGGTTTTAGATATTATGACGAGTTGAGGAAGACTGGAGTAAAAGTTCTTTCGCGTTTAACTGCTCAGCAAATGGCAGAGACCTTTGCTCAAACCGAAAATGTGTTGTGTTGTGCCAGTACGGTTTGTTATGAAGCACTCTCGCAAGGATGTAAGGTCTATGCCGGATGGTATGTGGATAATCAAGTTGAAGTTTTTCAGAACTTATCAGATGCTAAATATATCATTCCATTGGGGAATTTGTTAGATTTGTCATCCATTGATGTGCAATATACCAATATAGTCAGCATTAGTTTTGAAAAGGTTCGAAGCAATTTATGTTCTATATTTTATCGTTTGGCATTGCGAATGGTAAACTATGTGGATATGACAATAGAGGAAAGCCGTCAAGTATGGGAGACACGTAATCTACCGCAAATTAGAGAATGGATGCGGAATAAAGACCGATTTAGTTTTGAGTCTCATTGCGCTTTTGTGGAGTCATTACGTTCGGCAAAGGATAAATTGTATTATGCTTTCTTTATCGGCAGTCAATTAGTGGGCTCGTATGATTTTATTCATATTATAGATGGAAAATCTGCGGAATGTGGCATTTTTCTTCACCCTGCATGGCAAGGGAAGGGCCTAAGTTTAGTCATAGAGAGTATTATGGAATCTTTAATAAAGAAAAGAGGAATATGTCGGATTACATCAGATGTATATAAGAATAACATAAAGTCAAACTTATTTTTGGGTGGAGGCTCTTATCGTATTCTCTCGCAGGATGATGAATTTATTTATTTTGAAAAAACATTATGATTAATAATACATTCATAGTAGCGGAATTGTCCGCCAATCATGGTCATTCGTTAGAGACAGCTTTGGCTTCCGTGCATGCAGCCAAAGAGGCAGGTGTAGATGCCATTAAGATTCAGACATATACCGCTGATACCATCACTTTGGATTGTGATGCACCTGATTTTATCGTCAAAGGTGGTACTCTCTGGGATGGGCAAACTCTACATGGTCTTTATCAACAGGCTTACACTCCTTGGGAGTGGCATAAGGCCATTTTTGAGGAGGCTAAACAGTGTGGCTTAGTGTGTTTCTCTACGCCCTTTGATAATTCTGCGGTGGATTTGTTAGAGTCATTGGATAACCCTATATATAAGATTGCAAGTTTTGAAATAACGGATGTTAACCTTATCCGCTATGCTGCAAGCAAAGGTAAACCTATGGTGATTTCAACCGGCATTGCTACAAAGGAAGATATTGAACTGGCCATTAAGGCTTGTCATGAAGTTGGGAATCATGATATCACGTTGCTACGATGTGTTTCTGCTTATCCGGCTCCGTTGGAGAATGTGAACCTCCGTACAATGGTGGATATGAAGGAACGCTATGGCGTAAAAGTGGGTTTGAGCGATCACACTGTGGGAGCGGATGTCGCCATTGCTGCGGTTGCATTGGGAGCGGCCATGGTTGAAAAACATTTTATATTAGATAAGTCCATTGGTGGGCCCGATGCTGCTTTCTCCATGACGAAAGATGATTTTGCAAAGTTAGTGCAATCTATCCGTAATACGGAGAAAGCGATGGGTGAGATTGTTTATCCTACTGACCCTGCTCAAATTAGTGGTCGCCAATTCTCCCGCAGTCTATATGTGGCAGAGAATATAAAAGCCGGTGAGTTGATTACGGAACAAAATGTCCGTTCCGTCCGTCCAGGATTTGGTCTGCATCCTAAGTATCTCAATGACCTCCTGGGCAAACCGGTGAATCGCGATTTACATAAAGGAGATAGAATGAGTTTAGACTATATTGATTAATAATATGTGGCTAAAAAACAAAATAAATAATTATCGCATTGCTAAACGTAAGGAGCGTCAATGGCAAGCATTCTTGAGGACTACCAGCATGGAACTAAAGGATAACCTCAATAATTATCCTCGTCCGACGAAGTCGTTGTTGCGTATTTTAGGCAATGGTAATTCGTTGGCATCTATGTTGGAGCATGAGGTTAAGGCCGATTGCGACTATATGGTAATGAATAGTCATATTCTGCACCCGTCTTACTTTGAATTGAAACCACGATTTTATGTCTTAGCTGATCCTTGTTTCTTCCAGGCTATTCCTAATAGGGTAGATTTGCGGTATACTGTAGATAAGATTTTGGCAGAGACAACGTGGAAGATGACCCTAATTATTCCATGGGAGTGGACGCACAATGTGGATATCCCTTCTACTAAATATGTGGAGGTTTTGCGCGTGAATGAAGCTCTGTATCCAACAAAAGATGAACATCAGCAATGGGTATATGACCATAACTTAGCGATGCCGGAAGTGAATAATGTGTTGGCGTCGGCACTTTACTCTGCTATTTTCTTGGGGTATAGCGAGATTGAGTTGTATGGTGTGGAGCATTCTTGGACGAGGGACCTATATGTTAGCCATGATAATGGAACGTGCTTAGTAGATACACATTTCTACAACCAGGATACCAAAGATGAAAGCAATCTTAATTACTTTGAGAAAGCCGGAGGTGGACGAATGAAGTTCCATGAGGTGTTGCAACTCTACGCGTCCTATTTCCCCGCCTATTGGGAACTTCGCGAGATAGCAGACCGAAAAGGAGTGCATGTCCTAAATTGTTGCCCGAATAGTTTTATTGATGCGTTTGAGAGAAAATGATGTTTAGTTGTTATGTCTAATTTTAATCAACATATCTTAATTCCTTTAGTAGACCAACTTCAAGTCGTAAATAAACGTAATGCCTTTTATATTGATGGTCAGTACTACACTTATCGTCAGTTAGCAGAACGTATATCGTCTATTCGTTTTGTGATACAAACGGCAGCAAAGGAGGAACAAATATGGGCATTGGCAATTCATGACGACTTGGACACCTATGCTTCTATCTTTGCTCTTTGGATGGAGGGAAAGGCGTATGTGCCGCTGCATCCTAATCAGCCCATAGATCGCAATCTAAATATCATTAGTCAAGTGGCATTGCATAATGTGTTAGATAGTGTAAATCATTCAGCGTTTGATATTCCCAATGCGGATTATGAGATGCACTATACTCATGATTTAGTATATAAAGCGGACTTGCTGGATGATTGGAAAGAGGCCAGTGAGGACGATTTGGCTTACATCCTTTTCACGAGTGGCAGCACCGGTACCCCTAAGGGAGTGCAACTCAGTCGCAAGAATATTGCTACTTTTATGGATTCGTTCTGGAAGACCGGTATAACTATCACTCCGGAGGACCGTTGTATGCAAGTGTTTGACCTCACGTTTGACGTCAGTGTGCAATCCTACTTGGTGGCTTTGACGCGTGGCGCATGCGTCTATACAGTGCCCTATGGTCAAGTTAAGTACCTATATGCAGCATCGCTTATCCAAGAGCAAAAGATAACGTTTGGTGCGATGGCTCCCAGTATGCTGACCTATCTGCGTCCGTACTTTAGTGAGTTTGATGCTACCAGTATGCGTCAATGCATATTGACTGCAGAAGCTTGTCCGGTAGATTTGATGGAAGACTGGTATAAGTGCGCACCTAATGTAGAGATATATGATTTCTATGGACCTACAGAGGCAACCATCTATTGTACCTATTATAAACTCACTCGTGGTGGTAAGAACCTTTCGCTGAATGGCATTATCTCTATTGGTCGTCCTATGGCTAATGTGCAAGCAATCATTATTGATGAGGACGGTAACATCATTCCCGAAAAGAGTGGGGCAGAGCATAAAGGTGAACTATGTGTAGCCGGTGACCAAGTTACTCCCGGTTATTGGAAGAATGAAGAAAAGAACGCATCCTCATTTTTCACCCTTCCCTTTAGGGAGAGGCAAGGGGTAGGCTCTATCCGTTATTACCATACCGGCGACCTATGTTATTGGGATGAGAGTGGAAATATCATGTATAGCGGTCGCATTGACCAACAAGCTAAGATTCAGGGCTTCCGTGTAGAGTTAGGTGAGATTGAGTACCATGCGCGCGAGTATTTTAATAAGGAGAAGCGTGTGATGGCGATTGCCTTCCAGAATGAGAAAAACTTGACCGAAATAGCACTCTTTATTGAAAGTGCAGAGTTAGATACGAAGGATCTCGTAACTTATATGCGCAGTAAGATGCCGGCCTATATGATTCCGACACGAATTATTTTTATAGAGAACTTCCCGCTTAACAAGAGTGAGAAAGTAGATAGAAATGCATTAAAACAGATGCTAAAATGAAACATTTGAATGAGATAAGCCATATTGGTTATGCGGTGCGTGATATAGAAAAGACTGCTCAATTATATATTAATGGTGGTTGGACTATGTCAGAAGTCTATGAGGAAACGGTGCAAAATACACGTATTGCATTTCTTTATAAACCAGGGATGACAACCATTGAATTGGTCTCTCCACGAGATGGAGAATCTCCGGTGGATAATATACTGAAAAATCAAGGTGTCGCTCCATACCACATTTGTTATGTGGTTGAAGACATTATGCAAGCAATGGAAGATCTGTATGAGGAGGGCTTTAAACCGCTATTTTTCCCGGTGGAGAGTATAGCCATGGATAATCATAAGATATGTTATCTTTATCACAATGATATCGGAGCAATTGAGATTGTAGAAAAATAATAAATAATATGACACGAGAAGAAATTATTAAACAATTAACTCCTATTGCACAAGAGGTGTTCCAAAAGTCGGAATTGGTATTAACAGACAATCTGTCGGCACAAAATGTAGACACGTGGACTTCTTTAGCTTTTATGCAGTTTCTAACTGCCATAGAGGAACAATTCGGATTTAAATTCAAAATGATGGAGTTGCTCAAGTTAAAAACGATGGGTGATATACTTGCATCGATGGAACAACACTTAGCATAATGGAAGAACAAGTTGAACTGAAATTATTCACTGTGACTGATTTGAAGGAATATTTCATTCATAATCAGTCGGTTGAGTTGCTTTCGGAACGAGTGATTAATCATACTCGCGCGTACGCTACCATCATGAATCCGTATGTTACGGACGATATGGGCGTCGTGTCTGCCATTTTTGTAAATGGAGAGGTCGCTGCCTATACGTACGTCTTCCCAGATCAGTGTCTTGTGAATGGTCAACAACGAACCATCTATTGGAATACGGTGCTGTATGTGGATCCTCGTTATGAGGGTCGTGGCTATGGCGCCATCGTTATTGGGCAAATGGTAGAGGTGTATGGTGATGATTATTTTGATTTAGATGCTGTACCTGCTTCGGTGGAGAACTTGAAATTTGCCGGTCTGCAGGTTGATTATGTCAATCAATATGTGCTTGAACAAAAACATATTACTCATTGCAATCTACGAGGGGCATTGGCTTATATGAAAGAAGGAGTACGAATCCGTACGGCGTATAATAAACTGCCGGACATGATCAATATTCAAGATGGTGCATCTTACACGTTGCGATATGTATCGTATATAGATGATGCAACATACTCTTTCATTCAACAACATAGTCAAAATGACATATTTCTCCGTTCACAAACTATGTTGAATTGGATATTGACATATCCTCTTGGACAAGAGTCACCGCTGTTAAATAGAGTACAATGTCAATGCGCATTTTCTTCTACTCAGGAGATATTTCGTTTTTATGCCGTACAAGTATATATAGAAGGACAGTTAGTAGGAATATACATTGTGCGTAGGAAACGTGACGAGTTGTACTTAAATTATCTATACTATAGTTCGGAGTATGAGAATATTGTTTTCAGGTCAATAGTTGAGCATATATCTAATATCCAACCTATTAGATTTTTTACGGCGCATAAGAAGATTGCAGATTATTTATGTGGGTTACATATCTTTGCGCACAATAGAGTTTATAAAAAATCTTTCTCACATCCTGCTAGTTTCGTATATGATCCGACTCAATTTATCCAAGCCGGTGATGGAGATAATATAGCATAATATGTTTAAAAAGCTGAAACGATATTGGTATAATTTGACACATCCTAAAATATGTGATGTTTGGGAATTGCATCGTGTAACTCCAGAGAATCTTTTTGATGAAGGATGGAGACCATATGTAATATCTCCTAATTATTTAGAGTATAAAATTAATGATGCCCTACAAAAGGGCTTTAGGTTCGTATCTGTAGAAGAGTTATATGCCATGTTGAATGGTGAATGTTATCGACTTCTTCCTCAGAAAAATATTGTAATTACATTTGACGATGGATATTTAGATAATTTTGAGTATGCCTATCCGATTCTGAAAAAATACAATATTCCATTTTGTATATTTGTTGCTGCTGATTTTATGCTAACTGGAGTGCAAAAAAGTTCAAATGGGGATATTGCCATGATGGATGCAAATGTTCTTTCTTTGTTAGCGAAGGATGAATTGTGTACAATAGGAGGTCATACTATTTCTCATCTTAAATTGGCAAAATTGCCAGATGAACAACAGAAATATGAGATATATGAATCATTGCGGATATTAGAGAAAGTAGTAAAGAACCCTATAGAATATTTCGCGTATCCGTATGGATCATATGATAATGTGACGCTATCTATTATTAACCAGATAAATATCAAAATGTCATTTGCTGCATGGGGAGGTAGTGCCCGCAAAGATTGTAATTTGTTATGTGTTCCTCGAGTGATTATTAGTTCGCAAAAATGAGAATACTTTTAATTCATGATGAAATATATCCTGAGGCAGGAGCTAATTCAAGGATAGTATATCGAATGGTGGATGAACTGCTCCGTCATAATGATGTTAGCATCACTATTTTAGGGTGTGCTCGCACTCCTGAGCAGAGAGCGGAGTATTATCGTGGTTGCCCAATTATCCATAGGCCATGGAATACTATTGAAAAGTATACGCAAATCGTTTCTCGTCTTCATTACAAGTGGCTAAAACATGTACTATTCCCTAGATCAGTTATCTATAGATTGCAAAGCCAAAAATGGCGAGAACCACGTGATATTGAATTTATTAGATGGATTAAACAACATCTTAATCAATTTGATGTAATATTGGCATGCTCTGTACCATATTATACTTTAGCTGTAGCTGCTGAATTTGGTGAACAAATACCTGTGGTATTTTATCAAATGGAAGCTTTGCATGGTAATCTGTCTCCTTATGCGAAGAATCGAACTGAGGATGAAATCGAAATAAAGTGGGATAAGATGGCTCAAAAAATCATAATGACAGATTTAATCTATAAACAATATTTACAGCATCCAACGTGCTGCAATGCTGATAAAGTGGTTTTGGCTGAATTTCCCAATATTGTTAAGAGGAAGGAAATTCTTACTCAAAATACCTATTTACAGTCCGACAGGATAAATATATGCTTTATAGGTCAGTTTTATCCAATTATTCGGCATCCTCAGTACCTGTTTGATATTATGGAGAAGTTGGAAAATACTAATATTCATTTATCTATCTTTGGAGGTGTCAATGGTAAATTGGCGCCAGAGTATATGGAGAAGTATTTCTCAAATAAATTGCCGAATGTTCATTATTACGGATACGTGTTGCCAGAAGTCGCTGATACCGTGATGATGCAAGCAGATATCTTGGTACATATGGGCAATACAATTGTAGATGTCTTACCTAGCAAGATTTTAGATTACATTAGTACGGGTAAACCGATATTGAATATTTGTAAAACCAAACTATGTCCGACATTATCAATATTGGCGAATTATTCTAATTGTATGAATATAGTGGAACCCGAAGAACCTATTACAGATGACCTGATCAATCAAATCGTTGATTTTTGTACCAAGTATAAAGGCATAACGATTCCTTTCTCTCAAATTGAGAAACAATATGAACAATATACTCCTAAATACGTAGGTAAGATATTCTATGATACCTTGCATGCGGCTATTAACGAAAACTAAAAATAATATCATATGAGCATTTTTAAGGATAAAGTCCTGTTGATTACAGGCGGTACAGGTAGTTTTGGTAATGCAGTGTTGCGTCGATTCTTAGATAGCGACATTCGTGAAATTCGTATCTTTTCGCGTGATGAGAAAAAACAAGATGATATGCGTCATGCATTGCAAAACCCTAAGGTTAAATTCTATATTGGCGATGTACGTAATCGTCAGTCAGTGGATAATGTGATGCCAGGAGTGGATTATATCTTCTCGGCCGCTGCCCTTAAGCAAGTTCCTTCATGCGAGTTCTTCCCTATGGAGGCTGTCCGCACCAATGTGGAAGGCACCAATAACGTATTAGAATCTGCCATCGCTCATGGCGTAAAAAATGTGGTGGTACTTTCTACCGATAAGGCGGCATATCCGATTAATGCTATGGGTATCAGTAAGGCTATGATGGAAAAAGTGGCCATTGCTAAAGGTCGTTCGTTAGGTAAGAATGCTGCAACTACTATCTGCTGCACGCGGTATGGTAATGTGATGGCCAGCCGTGGTAGCGTCATTCCATTGTGGGTGGACCAAATAATGGAAGGAAAACCCATCACCATCACCGATCCTAATATGACTCGATTTATGATGACGTTGGATGATGCCGTAGATTTGGTAATGTATGCGTTTGAACATGGCGAGAACGGTGACTTGTTCGTCCAAAAAGCTCCTGCGGCTACGCTTACTACTTTAGCGGAAGCACTTAAACAAACCTATGCAAAGCTTCGTCCTGAATATGGCAATACCGAAGTCAAAGTTATTGGTACACGTCATGGGGAGAAACTATATGAAACCCTTGTTACGCGCGAAGAAATGGCTAAGGCTATTGATTGCGGTAACTATTTCCGCATTCCATGCGATACGCGTGATTTAAACTATGACAAGTTCTTTACTGAAGGTAATGACGAGATTAGTCGTATAGAAGATTATCATAGTCATAATACGCGTCGTTTAGATGTTGAGGGTATGAAGGAACTGCTGCTTAAACTCCGCTTTATCCGTGAGGATTTAGGACTGCAACCTCGTGCTAAGGCTAAAGAGATTCGTTCGGAATAGTTAGTACAAAACTAAGATACATCAATATGAAAATTTTAGTGACAGGAGCCAAAGGATTTGTGGGACGAAATCTGTGCGCTCAACTCAAAAACATACATGATGGCAAGGCTCGTTGTTATGGCGATTTGCATATCAGCGAAGTGATGGAGTACGATATGGACTCTTCGCTTACTGATTTAGATGCGTATTGCGCAAAGGCTGACTTTGTGTTTAATCTGGCGGGAGTGAATCGTCCGCAGAATAAAGACGAGTTCATGACCGGTAATTTTGGCTTTGCCGGCCAATTACTGGATACGTTGCGCAAACATCATAATACATGCCCCGTCATGCTATCATCGTCCCTTCAGGCTACCCTTACCGGACGTTTTGGTGATAGCGAGTACGGACGCAGTAAGAGGGCAGGAGAGGATTTGTTCTTCCAATATGGAGAACAAACCGGTGCCAAGGTTCTTATCTACCGTTTCCCTAATCTGTTTGGTAAATGGAGCCGCCCGAATTACAACTCCGCAGTGGCTACTTTCTGCCATAACATTGCGCATGATTTGCCGATTCAAGTTAATGATCCCTCGGTAGAATTAGAACTGTTATATATTGATGACTTAGTGGAGGAAATGATTCATGCCCTAAAAGGGGAGGAACATTACTGCGAGTTTGAGGGTATAGAAACCGTCCTTACTCCATTCGGCCGATTCTGTGCTGCTCCTCTTACTTACAAGGTGACGTTGGGACGTATCGTGGAGATTCTGCATACTTTCCATGACCAACCGCAAACGCTTGTTATTTCGGAAATACCTCGGGATTCGTTTGAGAAAAAACTCTATTCTATGTACTTGAGTTATTTGCCGGAAGATAAGATTGCTTTTCCGCTCAAGATGAATATAGACGATCGAGGCTCTTTTACGGAGTTATTGCATTCCGATAAGTGCGGTCAGGTTAGTATCAATATCTCTAAACCGGGTATTACTAAGGGGCAGCATTGGCACCACTCCAAGTGGGAGTTCTTTATGGTTGTATCCGGTCATGGATTGATTCAAATGCGCAATATCAACGATGAAGAGAGCAAGATTATAGAGTTTGATGTCACCGGTGATAATATACAAGCTATCCACATGCTTCCCGGTTATACGCATAATATCATCAATCTATCAGATACCGATAATTTAGTAACTGTCATGTGGGCAAACGAGGCCTTTGACCCATCGCATCCTGATACTTATTTTGAACCTGTTGTTAATAAATGAAAAGAATGATAATCATATTAGGTGTATTGGTGTTTATGGGCATCTTGGGCTTTGTTTATCGGAATAAAATAGATAAATATGTTTGCCAATTCAAAACATTTATCTCACAGCCATCTATGGTAAGGTGTACTGTGCCCTATGCGGATAACTATACCAAGAGTAGTGATTGGCAGATTGGACCATATTATTTGCAAAAATGTTGTCATGAACTATTTGCACCACAATTTATGCAATCATTTGGTGATACATTGGTATTTTGGAAGCACAATTATCTTTTCCTAAAGTTGCCACATAATTTGCCCAAACCTATGTGTAAGTTGCCTATACAATATGATGAAGGGATGGAATTGATTAGGCAAGGAGATTTATATGCGCTGCGTAATGGTTATAGAATATTGGTGTCGCAAGGATTAAAAGGACCTTGGCAGGTGGTCTTTAGTAATCCTGCGTCTACAGGTATTCGACATTCTATGGTTTGGACTCAGAACAAGATGAGGGAAGATGAACTCTTATTCTCAGAGTATACAACATCGTGGGGACGACATCATATTTATTCATATAATGTTCAGCAGAATGCATTAGATACGCTACAAACCTTTTATTCACAGGAAGAGCACGATTCTTCAGGCTTAGAACCTTTTGCTCGACATACGCATGTCATGATGCAAGACCCCTATACTGGTTATATTTATATTGGTAATGGTGATGGCAATGATGGAAGTTCTGCTATATATTATTCTAAAGATAATTGTCGTACATTGATTCGTATAGGAGCATTTGAGCAGTGTTATCGCACATTGTCGTTCTTCTTTACGGAGAAATCTGTTTTTTGGAATAATGATGCTACAGGTTCTACGGATGAACCTCAATATGTGTGCAGATTATATAAGTCCGATTTACCAACAGCGAGTCAAGCATCTTCTCCTATTGCGAAATATCCTCTTGTTCATGCTGCACATTGGATTACTGAATCCATCCAATTTTCAGATGGAGAAAATATAATTTGTATGTCAAGTAATGGCGAAGTATATAGGGGGGGGTATGATGGCCGCATTCGTACGTATGGAATACGCATAAATAGCAATGAGGAACCGACAATATATGAATTATTATCTCTGCCAAGTAATGGAAATCGCTTTCATCAGTATTATCCATTAGGTGCATATAAAGATAAGGTTTTATTAATGGATAATATGACTCGAAAAAGAGCATTGTATCAAATAGTTATTAAGGATTAAGTACTATGAATATGTTTAAAAACAATGGCAAATTGAAGTTGCTCATCATTGTGGGCACGCGTCCGGAAATTATTCGCCTTGCTGCGGTAATCAATAAGTGTCGTACTTATTTTGATACCATCTTGGCTCATACCGGTCAAAACTATGATTATAACCTGAATGGTGTTTTCTTTCATGACTTAAAACTGGCAGATCCGGAGGTTTATATGGATGCCGTAGGTAAGGATTTGGGCGAAACGATGGGCAATATCATCGCCAAGAGTTATCAACTGATGGTGGATATTCAGCCTGATGCGGTGCTTGTATTAGGCGATACCAACTCGTGCCTTAGTGTTATCGGTGCCAAACGATTACATATCCCTATCTTCCATATGGAAGCTGGAAATCGCTGTAAGGACGAATGTCTGCCGGAGGAAACCAATCGCCGTATAGTAGATATCATCTCTGATGTTAATATGGCTTATTCTGAGCATGCGCGACGTTATTTAGCAGAATGCGGTCTGCCTAAGGAGCGTACTTTCGTAACCGGTTCACCAATGGCAGAGGTGCTGCATCAAAACTTAGCTAAGATAGAATCTTCGGATATCCATCGGCGTTTAGGATTAGAAAAAGGAAGATATATCCTGCTTAGTGCCCATCGCGAGGAGAATATAGATACAGAAAAGAATTTTCAATCTCTATTCAATGCCATCAATGCTATGGCTCAGAAGTACAATATGCCTATTTTATATAGTTGTCACCCGCGCTCGCGCAAGCGCTTAGAAGCATCCGGTTTCCAATTGGATAAGCGTGTTATTCAACATGAACCGCTTGGCTTCCATGATTATAATTGCTTACAGATGAATGCCTTTGCTGTGGTGAGTGATAGTGGTACATTGCCCGAAGAGAGTTCGTTCTTCACCAGTGTTGGTCATCCTTTCCCTGCGGTATGTATCCGTACGAGTACAGAACGTCCCGAGGCTCTGGATAAGGCTTGCTTTGTATTAGCCGGTATAGATGAGCACTCGTTATTGCAGGCTGTGGATACGGCAATTGAACTGAATAACAATGGTGATTTTGGTATCCCTGTTCCTAATTATGTAGATGAAAATGTCTCCACCAAGGTGGTAAAAATCATACAAAGCTATATGGGCGTTGTCAATAAAATGGTTTGGAGAAAATAAGAAATCATTGCACATTTGGAAAATACATAAGAATCGATTTTATTGTAATGAAAACACTTAAACATTATTTTGATGTACTTGAACGTCGGATTGTTCGTTCAATATTAACTAACTTTTTAGTCGCAAAGTGGTTGTCAAGACATTGGCTTAGACTTTATTTGCGTTTGTATTATTATAATTGGATAGGGAAACATTTGTGTTATGCTAATCCGCGCGACTTAAATCAAGCATTGATAAAACTCTCTTGGCAAAATAGTCACAATGCTATACTGCGAGAGTTAATTCCTATGTGTGCTGATAAGTATTCTGTTCGTAAATATATTGCAGAACAAGGTTACGGAGACACGTTAAATAAATTATATGGAGTATATGATAATGTAGATGATATTGATTTCAATTCTCTTCCAGATCAATTCGTTGTGAAGATGAATAATGCGTCTGGGCGTAATTATATTTGTACGGATAAATCAAAATGCAATTGGCCTGAACAAAAACAACAGTTTGCAGAATGGCTTAAAGATAATACTTTTGGATGGCAAACAGGTGAATGGCAATATGGGTTAATCAAACCGCGCATCATTATTGAAAAATATATGGAAGATTTAGGGGATATTTCTTTGATAGATTATAAGTTCCAATGCTTTTATGGGAAAGCTTATGATATTTTTGTTTGTTACAATCGAGGTAATGCTAAAGATGATCAAGTAAAAACCGGAGAGGTTTGTTATGATTGTTACGATTTAGAATGGAATAGAACTGAGAATATTTCTCCAGAGTGGCATAAACAGCGCCAAATGGTAACAAGACCTCAAAACCTTCAACGTATGATTCAAATGGCAGAAGATTGTACGAAGGATATCCCTTATTGCCGATTTGATGTGTATGAAATAAATGGAAAGATTGTGTTCGGAGAGATGACTTTTACGCCACATGGCAATATAATTGATTTTTATACGGACACGTATCTTGTAAAAAATAAGAATCTATTGCGATTATGAATAACCTTGCACCAATAGTAGTCTTTGCCTATGATCGTCCGGACCATCTGCGTCAGACCTTAGAGGCGCTTGCTAAAAATGACTTGGCAAGTCAGTCTATCCTGTATGTCTATTGCGATGGTGCCAAAGAATGGGGAGGAGAACCTGAACAAAATACGAAGGGTTATGTGGCGCAGAACTCCAAACGTCATTTTTATGGTACCCAAGAGCAGTATGAGTTGTATATTCAGCGCATAGCGGAAACGCGCAGTGTGGCGAGAGCGATTATCGGATTTAAGGAATCCCATGTTATTGAGCGTGAACACAATATCGGCTTAGCGGATAATATAGTTGGGGCAGTGACGGAGGTTGTCAATCAATACGGACGCGTTATCGCTTTCGAGGATGACATTGTCTGTACGCGTGGTACACTAACGTACTTAAATGATGCTTTGGAACTATACAAGGACGATGATAAAGTGATGCATATCTCGGCATGGATGTTCCCCAATAAGGGCCAATTCCCGACAACGTTCTTCTATGATAGTCCGTATCCTGCCGGTGGTTGGGCAACTTGGCAACGGGCTTGGCGGCACTTTAATCCCGATACGGCCGACCATGTGGCTTATTGGAAAAATAATTGGAAAGAGTTTGATATTGAGGGGCAAGACCATTTAAGCAAACAATTGCTGATGAATTTAGATGGTCGCATGCATACGTGGTTTGTGAAGTGGTATAGTAGTATGCGGCGCAGGGGAGGCTTTTGCCTTTATCCTGGTACGGCCATGAGCAATAATATAGGTTGGGATGATTCGGGAGAAACATCAAATACAACCACACGTTTTATTGTGTCATATCCGGCTGAATATACCGAAGTTAAGCTAGTGCCAATTAAACGCAATAAAAAAGCTTTCCGCTATATCAAAACTTGGTGCTCTGGTCATTGGTATAGTAAACGCTATCGAGAACAATGGATACAAAAGATTAAAAATATTCTACATCTATGAGTGAACGACCCAAAATATCAGTAGGCATCATCACTTACAATCAGGAGAAGACAATCCACCAGACGTTGGATAGTATCCTTTGTCAGCAAGGCGACTTCGAACTTGAAGTGGTTATTGGTGAGGATCATAGCACTGATGGTACCCGTACTATTTGTGAGCAATATGCTGAAAATTATCCGCATGTGCATTTGTTGCCGGATGTACCCAATATGGGTATTATGCGGAATTTTGTTCGAGTTATGAAGGCGTGTGTTGGAAATTATATTGCAGTATGTGCAGGGGATGATTGGTGGTGTGATAATCGGAAGCTACAAAAACAACTGACGTTTTTAGAAACTCATCCTGATTATGGTTTCGTTACAATTGGAGGATATACGTATTATGTCCGTCAAAATAAATATGTTGCCAATTTAACACCACGGGCAGATCTTAGTAGTGGAGATGCCAAATCATTTTATTTTTCATTGAATTATCCTGGTGGTGTGATTATGCTACCTCTAACTGAGATGTTTAGAGCAGAGCTATTGCAGTATATTGACTTTGATGAATTTATTAGACGGGAATTCTCTGTGGAAGATTACCCCATGCAAGCAATCTTTTCTCAATATACCAAGTTTGGACATATTGATGATTGCGCATGTGTATATCGTATGTATAAGGAGTCTGCTCATTTTGTACCGGTAACCAATCCTCATTATCTCTCGTATTTTCGCGGATTGGCGAATATCCGACGATATTTGAACGAGTTGTTTCCTAATGATATTTGCTTTACTGAGGAATGGTGCCAAGAACTAGAGTTCCATAAAGAGTTTTTACTATATTTACATAACTTACAATATAGGAAGGCTAAACAATTGATAACGAAGTATGAAAAGTCTATTGCAAATAGGGAGCACTTTATTAAAGATAGAAAGATGGTTCGCTCTTTCATAATGTTTGTTCTCTGCAGTATTTATAAGGAAATAAAATATACAAGGGCTTTGCATCGAGGAACTTAATGTGTTTAAATAATGCTAACTCGTAAGGAATTATATAATATAATCGGTTGGCGCACCAAACGCCACCTGGTAGTCATTGAATCCGATGATTGGGGATCTATTCGTACTCCATCGCGTGAAGTCTATGACGAGTTTATGCGTCGTGGTATTCGTGTGGATAAGGATGCATACTGCCGCTATGACGGATTGGCTACCAAGCATGACTTGGAGAACCTGTTTGAGGTTCTCAACTCCGTTAAGGATAAGAATGGTCGTCCTGCTGTCATTACTGCTAATGCATTGTCTGCCAACCCGGTCTTTGATAAGATACTAGAGTCGGGCTTTACGCAGTACTTTTACGAGCCCTTTACTGCTACACTCAGTCGCGACGCAGCGCATGCTGGAGCATGGGAGATGTGGCAGCAAGGTATGGATGCCGGAATCTTCCGTCCGCAATGTCACGGACGGGAGCACCTGTATGTTAAGAAATGGCTGCAGACACTGCAGGCCGGTGACCCGATTACACGCACTGCCTTTGACCTTGGTACATGGGGGCTGACGGCTAATGTGGATTCGTCTATTAATGGTTATTACATGGGGGCTTTTAATTCTAGTAAGCCGGAAGATATAGCTGCCTTTGAAACCATCATCACCGAGGCATTGGACATGTTCGGGCAGATATTTGGTTTCCGTTCAGAATCATTCATTGCTACCACCTACGAATGGAGTCCCAAGATAGAACCATGCCTTGTGCGTAACGGCGTTAAATATATTCAGGGTACCATTGTTCAAAAGATTCCCAAGGGTGATGATGACGGTGTACGTGTGCGCTATAATGGCTTCCAAGGAACACGTTCTCGTGCAGGACTGATTCGTCTCTTCCGCAACTGTTTCTTTGAACCCAGCACCAAACCCAACTATGATTTCGTAGCCGATTGCCTCAATCGTATCGCCATTGCCTTTAAGTGGGGCAAGGCAGCTAATATATGTGCCCACCGGGTGAACTTCATTGGCAGTATAGATTCCGCTAATACCGACCGCAACCTGCCCGAGTTCAAACGGCTCTTGCAGGAAATCGTCCGCCGCTGGCCGGATGTGGAATTTGTGTCCAGTGATGAACTCGGCCGAATCATTGAAGAGTCCTAATCCTCCATTGCTTCTATGTTTTTTCCAAAAAATGCAATTTCCAATTGGATTTTGCATTTTTTATTTGCAGATGTCATTTTTTTTTTGTACCTTTGCGGCTTGAAAAGCGCAAAGTCGTGTTGTGCCATAGTATTTGTCATTATGTGTGCCAATATGAAACAAACTACTGTTCGTGATTGCAAAATCATAGATATCCGTAAATATGCGGATAACCGAGGCTATCTATCTGTGATTGAAGGAGGATTGGATATTCCTTTTGAGATTAAACGTATCTATTACCTTTATATGGTGCCGGAGGCGGCCCGTGGTGCACACGCGCACAAGGAGTTGCAGCAATTAATGATTGCTACTAGTGGCTCTGTCCATGTGACGATGGACGATGGTGGTGAGAAAAAGACCTTTGTATTGGATAAACCATGGAAAGGTTTGTTGGTTGCGCCCGGGTTATGGCGTGATTTAGATAATTTTTCGGGAGGAGCAGTATGTATGGTTCTTGCTAGCGAAAAATATGACGCGGATGACTATATCCGTGATTATGAGGAGTTTTTAGAATATAAAAAATAAATGTTATGTATTTAAAAAGCCTTAAATACCATCGTAAGTATAAAAATAACGAATGGGAAATTAAAAATGGTGTTGATGAAATGTCATTATTGCAGTTGTATAGCATAAATCTCATAGTAGGTAAAAATGCGACAGGAAAATCTAATACCATACTAGTATTGGATACCTTGGCTGATTTAGTATCTGGTTTGCACAATCCCAATGAATTGGTGTATGACACGGCAGAATATACAGCAGAGTTTGTGGAGGGAAATTCAAAATATGAATATCATCTAGCATATAGAGATGGCATAGTTATAAGTGAAACTCTAGATATAAATGAAAAACGAATGATTGATAGAAAAAAGGGAGAGATATACTATGAGTCTGTTGGGGGCATGATGTCTTTCAAGACAGATGAAACTGTACTTGCTGTTGCTAAGCGTGATAGTGTTCAGCATTCTTATTTAGATCCACTACATGAATGGGGATTGCAGTTGCGTTGTTACCAATTTGGGACGTCAATGGGTAAGTCTCGTTTAGAAAAGGATGAACATAGTATTAAAATAGTTAATATTAAAGATACAGATGAAGTCGTAGCGACTTTTTTGCGAGGGGAAGCACTTGATAAACAATTTGCACAATATGTTTTAAAAGACATGAAGAATCTCAATTATTCTATCAAGAGGATAGATACAAGAGTTTTAAAAGCTCCTGTGATTGATGGAATAGGTTTGGCTGTTGAGGAAGATGGTTTAGTAGACTATACAGATCAAATTGAGATGTCTTCTGGAATGTTTCGTGCATTGTCTTTGTTGATTCAAATGGAGTATGCAATATTAGTTGATACCCCTCAGTGTATATTAATTGATGATATTGGTGAAGGACTTGATTATGATCGTTCATGGAAACTTATTGAAATGATTATTAAGAAAGCGAAGGCCTCCAAGATGCAGGTTATTATGACAACAAATGATAGATTTGTAATGAATAAGGTTCCTATTCAATATTGGCAAGTAATAGCCCGAGATAAAAGGGGAATTAGATTTTATAATCAAGAGAATTCTCCGCAAGTATTTAAACAGTTCGCTTATATGGGACTAAATAATTTTGATTTTTTCGCTTCAGAGTTCTATAAAGGATTAACAATAATTAACTAATGAAAAAATTAGCAATATTTGTAGAAGGACCTACTGAGGCGGAATTTATTACTCGTCTTTTACGAGAGTTAGTTGTGGCAAAGAAACTATCAATTACGACTACGAAAATGCGGGGGGGAAGAGATGCTGCACATCCGAGAATTCAGACCATTGTTGCGAAGGATTCATTGCTTCCTACTACTGAATATCTTGTTAATATATATATAAGCTGCACTGACAATCGCGTGAATTCTGATGTTAAAGACAATATTAATAATCTTAAGGTATTAGGCTTTGATCTTGTGATAGCATTAAAGGATTTGAGAGGAGAAGATTCGTGTGGAACTCCAAGAACCTTAGCTGATTTGCCCAATGTGGATATGGCTGAAAGGTATGTGTTTTCTAAAATGCCAATCCCAGTGGTATCTGTTATTGCCGTTATGGAGATAGAAACATGGTTTATTGGAGAGACTAATCACTATTCTATTATTAGTTCGTCTTTGACTCAACCACTGATACAGTCTCATGCGGCAATTATTGGTGTGGATCCGTATGTTGATATGTTAGAGGATATCGTTCAACCAGCCGAGACATTGAATGAAATCTATAATTTGGTTGGCTTGGAATATACAAAGGAGGCGGGTAATCGTCAACGTACAATTAATGCATTGGATATGACTAACTTGTATGTTTCTTTGCCTAATAGGATTGTAAGATTACAACAATTGGTGTCAACATTGGATAACTTTTTTGTTTAGATAAGGTTATGGTCTATATTATTTCATACGATTTGCAAGTACCATCTCTATGTTATGATGAGTTTTTCAATAGAAGATAATGAATATAACTTTAATTTCTAATTTGCAAAAGGGAGTTTTTGCTTTCTTAAAGAATAAATAAGGCATTTGAAATATTATTGATATGTCTGTTGAGTTAGTTAAAAATAGCGAAGAGACGCCAATCGCACATGATAGGCGTGCGCATGCGACTTTTTTTGGCATTGATTTTCAAATCAATGCTGCGATTGTAATAATGTTGGAACACATAAAAGAGATGGATAATATTCGGCTAGAGGGGTATGATGACATTGACATTGAATTAAATGATAGAAGTCATATACTAGCTCAAGCAAAGTCTGTGGAACATAGTAGCACTGATTTTTCAAACGTTGTAGCAAATTTTAAGAAAGCACTAGTCTCCCTTTCAGAAGGAGCACAAAAATGTGGAAATGTTAAACAACTTATTTTCATTACAAACACTTCACGCCCATTTGGTGGTAATGTCACCCGTCCAGAGTTTATGGGTGATGCTCATCGTTGTTTTGGCGATTTGTCTCAAAATTTACAAGATGTAGTAAAAAATAAACTTGCACAACTATCATTACCATTGGACACATCGAAATTTATGGTTCAGATATTGCCATTTGAAACTGATAATTTGCAGGAACGATATAAATATGTGTGGTCTTTGATTGGTGATTTTATTGCAGAAACCAAAATTGATCCAGAGATAATCTCAAGAAAAGATTTAAGAAATATATGGGCCAGTGATTTGTTCAAAAGTGGAACAATGGATGCTTTTCCTATACACAAAACAAAAAAGGAAGTAATATGGCCTTTGATTTATAGGGTGACCTACAATATACCTTATGATAATGAAGATTTGGATGAGTCGGAACGTGAATGTTTGGAAAGCGAATATAGGCATATAATTGATGAATGTAACGAGAAGTTTGAGTTTGTTACGTCTGTGTATTCTGATTATTTACACTATCGGCAAACTCATTCTGGAGAGCGTGAGATGATTAATGCCTTTGTCTTAAATCAGTATTCAACGTACTCATATATTTTGAACAATACTTCTACTGCTGTAAGTGATGAACTTAAGGAGAAATTAATAAGAGTTATCCTTCGCAGTATTTTATATAAGAGAGAGAAAATTAATATAATAAAAAGGGAGGTTGGCTTATGAGATTTAAATCGATATATTTACGTGAAGCCTTTGAAGAAAGACATATAGAGTGGTCTGTGAACAACCTAATTCATAGTGATAATAATAGTAAGGGGAAAACGACATTATTGCGACTTTTATTGTATTCAATAGGCTATAATATACCTAATACGCATGACATAAAGTTTGAGAAGTGCATTGTTGAAAGTGTTATAGAAACAGACTCGTATGAAGAAATTAGTTTTAAGCGCAACGCGAGAAATCATATATTTGTGACGAAAAATAATGAGTCTCAAACATATATCTTGCCTAGTCAGGAATGCGAATTACATCAATTCATATTTGGAATATCTAATACGGATGTGTTAGATAACTTATTAGGTACATTTTATTTTGATCAAGAACATGGTTGGCAATCTATGAATAAGGGTATAGTCATAGGTGGTGTACGATTTAATACAGAAGAGTTAATACGAGGCATTGCAGATATTGATTGTCGCAAAGAGAAACAACAGCGAGAAAAATTATCGCATGAAATAAGTAGGTTGCAGCAAATGTTGAGCATATCTCAATATCAAGCTCAAATTGATACTGAGACAATGAATATGTCTGGAACATCATTTAATACGCAAATAGAAAGCCAAATTGTTCAACAACAGATGAGTCTGAATATATTAAAGGCAGAGTTGATTAGAATAGATAAAGCTTTACAAGCAAATAAGAATATTCGAAAATATATTGAAGATTTAAAACTGATTGTAAAATTGTCAGATGGACAAGAAGTACCTGTGACGAAAGACAATATTGTGGGGATGGAGGATACAATAAATTATTTAGAGGTAAAAAGAAAAAATATTGCAGGAAAATATAACAACATATCAAAAATAATAGAAAATAAAGCAAAATTAATACATCGAGAAGACTTGCAACAATCATTTTTTGATAATGTGGAGTCCATTCAAGATATTTTTGATCAAAAAATCTCTCAGATTCCAATTAATGCGGTATATGTGCAAAGAAAGATTGAGCAACTCAAAAAAGAGCGCGATACCATTAATGAACGAATCCGCGCATTAACATATTTTGATAGAGGAGCCAAGATTTCTGATTCTATTTTTAAAACAATAAATTATATTTTAGAGAAACTTGGTGATGAACCATTATCCTCATTGGATAACATTTTTGTAACGAACAAGAAAGAACTATCTGGGGCGATTCTTCATAAACGTGTTTTTGCATATCGTCTGGCATGCTTGTTGGAGGTTGAAAAAAAATATAATATAAATCTTCCAATTATACTTGACTCTCCAAGAGGTAAGGAAATTGATAACGAGAATATCAGTAATATGATGCTACTACTTAATAAAGAGTTTAAGAAGAATCAAATAATTGTTGCGTCTATATACGATTATAATCTTGATAATTTGCATAGGGTTGAGATTAAAAACCATCTCATAGAGCAGACTGAGTAAATTTAATATTATATAACGATTGTAAGGCACTATCCTAAAATATAGAGAATATGATTCATCCATTATCAGATTGTCAAGCGCAAATACCGGAATCTACTAAGGTATGGCAGTTTTGTGTGATTCTTCCCAACGCAAAAATTGGAGAGAATTGCAATATTTGCAGTCATTGCCTCATAGAAAATGAGGCGGTGATAGGAAATAACTGCACCATCAAGTGCGGTGTTCAAATATGGGATGGTTTAACGTTAGAAGACAACGTATGTGTTGGCGCTAATGTGACGTTTACTAATGACCGTTATCCCCATGCAAAGAACGCGGATTGGAAGTTAGAAAAGACAATTATCAAGGAAGGCGCAAGTATTGGTGCTGGAAGTACTATCCTTTGTGGCATCACGATAGGAGAGGGAGCAATGATTGGTGCAGGAAGTGTTGTTACGAAGGATGTCCCAGCCGGTGAAGTATGGGTAGGCAATCCTGCTAAGTTTTTAAAAAAGATATGAGCACAATTAGAGATTTAATACGAAATCTTCTTCCTTATTTTGTGGTGAAGGGAATACAACAAAAGCGACGTGATAGACGCTCATTTTTGAATGGGTATTTGTCTTATGTGACTAGTACAAAACATATTTCTCTTAAGAATGAAAGTGGGTTTGATAATATTATTTCTGTACAAGGATTTGGCTATAGTGGATCAGGGGCTGTTTTAGACTTGTTAAGAGAGTATGATAATATGTCTGTTGTCGGACATGTTGATAAGGAAGGTAGTGTAACCAAAGATGTTACGATTGACTATGAAGTAGATTTTATCCGTATTGCAGGAGGCCTTCTTGAAGTTGAGAAATACCTTGATTCTCACAACCTTTTTCATAATGATGCATTGCTTCATCGTGTGGCATTAATGATCCAAAATTTGCAAATATATCGAGAGGTTCGTGAATCGCGTCCATTTTTTTATGAGTTTTTTTCTCAAATATGTACTATAGGGGGGGCATTGTCTCCGCGATTACAATATTATAATACACATCTTAAACATGATTCAAAATTGATATTGTATCTAAAAAGAATGACGAATGATGATTATCATTTGTTGTGCCGACGGCTAATAAATTCAATCTTGTCTTTATATCAAGGACCTGCACATAAAAAGAATATTGTTTTAGATCAATTGTTTTCTGATATGGAATTTGATATGCATCGAGAGATGTCATACATCCCTAATCTAAAGACAATAGTGGTGTATCGTGATCCTCGTGACATTTTTTGTTTTGCAAGAGAAAAGGATGTTGAGTGGATTCCTCATAGTGATGTTGATCTATTTATTGAATGGTATCAGCAAATGATAGATAACTATTCAGTGGGCG
The DNA here is from genome assembly GCA_018066175.1 of Candidatus Colicola equi. Classification (GTDB taxonomy): domain Bacteria; phylum Bacteroidota; class Bacteroidia; order Bacteroidales; family Paludibacteraceae; genus Colicola; species Colicola equi. The sequence goes on from JAGHRV010000007.1 coordinate 66,681, forward strand.
AATCGAAATTATATTATTCGGTACGTTTTGAGGATTTAATATTCTCGTATCGTAAAACTATTATTGGCATTGAAAATTATTTAGGAGTAGATTCGTCAATGCATATAAATTCATATAAATGCTTTAATCCAGAATACTCTGCACTTAATGTTGGTATGTGGAAATCTGATATCCAGAATATTAAGCAATATCAAAAAATAGCAATTGAACTAGAAACGTTGTGTTATCATTGAAATTATAAATTATGTCACAAAAATTAGTATATGTAGGAATGTCGGCGGATATCATTCATCCGGGGCATTTGAATATTATTCATGAGGCGTCTAAATTAGGTCGCGTAGTAGTAGGAGTATTGACGGATGCTGCTATAGCTAGTTATAAACGTTTGCCATATTTAAACTATGAGCAACGTTCCATAGTTGTTAGTAATTTGAAAGGTGTTAGTGAGATTGTCCCTCAAGCGACCTTGGATTATCGACCTAATCTGAGAAAACTTAAGCCAGATTATGTGGTTCATGGTGACGATTGGAAAGAGGGCGTACAGAAAAAGACACGTCAGGACATCATCGACTGCCTTGCAGAGTGGGGAGGACAAGTGATTGATGTACCATATACAAAGGGTATTTCGTCCTCGATGCTGAATGAGCGTCTAAAAGAGATTGGTACGACTCCGGATGTGCGACTGAAGCGACTGAAACGACTGATTGGTGCGAAGAAGATTGTACGTATTCTGGAGAGCCATAGCGGATTAACAGGTTTGATTATTGAGAATACTTTTGTACAGAAAAATGGCATGAAAGTAGAATTTGACGGTATGTGGGCTAGTTCGTTGACAGATTCAACCAGCAAAGGTAAACCTGATATTGAAGCAGTAGATTTGACTACGCGTTTGCATGACTTGAATGATGCGTTGGAAGTTACCACAAAACCGGTTATCTTTGATGGTGATACAGGTGGTAAGGTGGAGCATTTCCCTTTTATGGTACGAACTTTGGAACGCCTAGGTATATCTGCTGTGATTATTGAAGACAAAGTGGGGTTAAAGCAAAACTCTTTGTTCGGTACGGATGCTATTCAAACACAAGATACAATAGACGGATTCTGTACGAAGATTAAGGCTGGAAAAAATGCACAGATTACGGATGATTTTATGATTATTGCTCGTGTGGAGAGCTTGATAGCTGGTAAACCAGTAGAGGACGCATTGGAACGTGCTCATGCTTATGTGGAGGCCGGTGCTAATGGTATTATGATTCATTCAAAGAATAAAGATGGATTGGATATAAAAGAATTCTGCTTGCGTTTCCGAGAAAAGGACTCAAAAACGCCCATCGTTATTGTACCAACAACATTCAATCAATTTACAGAAGATGAATTTGCTGAGTGGGGAGTTAATGTTGTAATTTATGCTAATCATATGTTACGTTCTGCATACCCCGCTATGGTTAATTGCGCAAAAAGTATTCTTGAAAATGGCCGTTGCAAGGAGGCAAGTGAAGAATATTGTATGCCGATAAAAGAAATATTAACCCTTATTCCCGGAACACACGCCTAATGGTAACGCCGAAAATATTTATAGAAACATTGGAACAATACGGGGTTGACTTCTTTGCAGGAGTACCCGATTCGTTGTTAAAAAATATCTGTGCCTATATTACTGACTATTGTGACAAATCGCACCATATCATTGTTGCTAATGAAGGCGGTGCAGTAGGTCTGGCTGCCGGGTATCATTTGGCGACAGGTAAAACGGCTATGGTTTATATGCAAAATTCCGGCGAAGGGAATGTGGTCAATCCACTATTATCTTTGGCCGATGAGGATGTATATGGCATACCAATGCTTCTATTGATAGGCTGGCGTGGTGAACCGGGTGTTCATGACGAGCCACAACATGTTAAACAAGGTAAGGTAACATTGGATTTGCTCAATGCTATGCAGATTGACTACGAGGTATTGGCAGATACAGATGATGAAGCAACAAAGCAAATCGCAAAGGCAGCTGCCTATATGAAAGCCAATAGTAAGCCCTATGCATTGGTGGTGAGGAAGGGGACATTTGATGAATATAAACTTCAACAAAATATAGATAACCTTTGTCCTATGTCTCGTGAACAAGCCATTCAAATAGTGGTTGATAAACTGCGTGAGGATGATATTGTGGTTAGTACTACAGGTATGATTAGTCGTGAGTTGTTCGAGTATCGCGAGGCCAAGCAACAAGGACACGAACACGATTTTTTGACAGTAGGTAGTATGGGACATGCTAGCCAGATTGCCTTGGGTATTGCGTTGCAAAAAACAAATAGACGTGTCTTCTGCTTTGATGGTGATGGAGCTATGCTAATGCATATGGGTTCGATGGCAATTGTTGGAGAATATAGCCCGAAGAATATGGTGCATATCGTGTTTAATAATGGCGCACATGATTCGGTAGGAGGCCAGCCGACCGTAGGGCAACAGATTGATGTGGAAGCTATTGCCAAAGCAGTGGGATATGCCGATGTCATCAGCGTAGATAATCCAATGGCATTGATGGCTGCCATGAATCATGTAAATAGTGCTGTGATAGATGGCGTGTCATTGATCAATGTGAATGTCCACAAGGGCAATCGCAAGGATTTAGGGCGCCCGACGACTACACCGAAGGAAAATAAGAACGCTTTAATGGAAGAACTGCATAAATGAAACAACTAGCCTATTTGGGACATACTGCCCTCATTAGTTTCAAGGCGCGTTTAGCAGCAATGCAAATACGTCATTTGTTTTTGGTTCGTGGCAATGCTTCGTATGTAACATGTGGAGCAGAGGCAGTTTTGACTCCTATTTTTAATGAGTTAGGAATAGATGTAGTGGAGTATAAAGAATTTTCTTCTAATCCAAAAATAGAAGAGGCACAATTGGGATTAGCGAAATTTATGGGTAGTCAAGCAGATTGTATTGTGGCAGTAGGTGGAGGTAGTGTGATGGATATGGCGAAACTCATCCGCTATTATGCAGCAGAACAAGGTAATCGGACTACATTGTTAGCCCTTCCGACAACGGCAGGAACAGGTGCAGAAGCTACCCATTTTGCCGTAGTGTACATAGATGGTAAAAAACAAAGCATAGAAGCGGATGATATTTTGCCGGATATGGCATTTGTCTATCCACCATTCACTTATGGCAACAATGCCTATTTGACGGCATGCACAGGTTTTGATGCATTAGCGCAAGCTATTGAAGCGTTTTGGAATAAAAATGCCACACCTGAAAGTGATGAATATGCATTAAAAGCTATAAGTTATATACACCACCAATTGCCTCAATGTGTGCATAATTCAACAAATATTTTACGAGATGAGTTAGCGATAGGTGCATATTGGGCGGGCAGAGCCATTAATATCACGAAGACTACCGCTCCTCATGCATTCTCTTATGCTTTTACTAGCAAATGTGGCTATCCACATGGTCATGCGGTAGCTTTGATATTCCCTTTTTTTGCAGAACTGAATCTTAAAAATACTGAAAAAGAGAAGGTGTTGAGATGGATTTTGCATATTGGTAATGAGATATCATTGCAAACTTATTTCTTGCAATATATTAGGGGAATAGGTTTAGATTATCGCGGTGTTGGCTCGTGTCAATTGGTTGACGTCTTAAATGAGGTGAATTTGCAACGATTGGCTAATAATCCCGTAGTGGTTAATAGAAATACGATACAAGAACTTTGTGAGTTTGTGAATAGTTTATGAACGTACCTTTTCTTTCACTCAAAGATGTTACTGCCCTGCATGGTGCAGAAATCAACGAGGCTGTGAGCCGCGTAGTTAATTCCGGTTGGTACCTTCAGGGCGAGGAGAACGCTCGCTTTGAGCGCAATTATGCCAACTATATCGGTACCAAACATTGTATAGGCTGTGCCAATGGTCTGGATGCCCTTATTTGGATTTGGCGTGCATACATTGAATTAGGTGTCATGCAGCCAGGTGACGAAGTTATCCTGCCGGCCAACACCTATATCGCCACCCACCTCGGCATCACCGAAAACGGTTTAATCCCGGTATGTGTAGAGCCGAAGGAAGAGACTCTTGAAATAGATGAGGATAAGATTGAAGAGATCTTAGTTAAGAGGGAAGAGCAAAGAGTTAAGAACGGCATTGAGAATCGAATTAAAGCTATCTGCATCGTTCACCTCTATGGCCGTTGCGCCTATACAGATAAGATTGGTGAACTATGCAAGAAATACGATCTCAAATTGGTGGAAGACAACGCCCAAGCTCATGGATGCGTAGCGCAGGTAAGAGGTAAGAACGGAGAGGTCAGAACGGTTCGTACCGGTGCTATTGGCGATGCTGCGGGTCACAGTTTCTATCCGGGCAAGAACCTCGGAGCTTTAGGCGATGGCGGAGCTGTGACGACCAATGATGATGAATTGGCAGCTTGTATTCGTGCATTAGCTAACTATGGTAGCCAAAAGAAATATGTGTTTCAATACACCGGACGCAACTCTCGTTTGGACGAAATACAAGCCGCGGTGTTGGATGTTAAACTCAAATACTTGGACCAAGATAATAAGTATCGTCAGCAGGTGGCAACCTACTACTACGACCATATCTCCAATCCGCTGATTACCTTGCCGAAACGTTTAGATGACGCAAATAATGTATATCACCTGTTCCCCATATTGGTGAAAAGTGAAATCAGTCATCAGTCGTCAGTCATCAGCAATCGTGATCGTCTGCACGATTATCTCGCCGAGAACGGAGTAGGGACGGTAATCCATTATCCTATTCCCCCACACATGCAAGAGTGCTATGCTAATGCATCGTGGAATCACTCTTCCCTTCAGGGAGGAGTCGGAGGTAGGCTATCCCTACCTATCACCGAGAGAATCCATAACTCCGAGCTCAGTCTCCCCATCGGCCCCACCATCACCATGGATGAGGTAGCGTATGTGGTGAAGTTGATTAATGAGTTTAAGTAACTTTGTTGGCTTGAGGAAGGAGTAGGGAGGCGGCGGAGCGGCACTCTCATGAGGTAAGAGTTAAGAGCGAAGATGTCATCATTGCCATTGGCTATCGTGCTGAAACGATATGGGAGGAAATGGCGCGTCAAATACAAGTTCAATAAACGAATATTTGTTTTTAGGAAATGAAGAAGTCTCGCAAAATCCCACCAAAATTTGCATATATCAAAAAAAGTAGTAATTTTGTTGTTGAAAGAAATTTCGATTTGATGAGGAGACGATTAAAAAGTTGAAGGATTAGTGGAATGGTGATGAGGAGAAAATCGAGAAGGTCGGAGAGATGGAGTTTAGAGTTGGGGGTATATCGCCAATTAATAGCTTGCGGTGAGCTGAGATAAAAATATAGCAAAAATGTATGATTTGAAATTCTGATTTAATATGCCGAAGCGATTGAAAATAGAAGATGTGATAGATCGAATGTATCTTTTGATGGAGCAGAAGGAAGACGAAACGCTGATTGAGGATACATACCACGAACTGTGCGAGGAATTTAATCTGATTGCTAACATGTCAGATGATGCATACACTATCTTTGTCCAGTTCAAGGCAATGGCTTGTGTAGTGAGAGCTAATATCTATGCCAATAATGCTGACGCCATCGAGGAGGAACTCAGTATGTTGTCAGCTATGGAGGGAGTGCAAGCAATGAGGATTCTGACAGACTCCCAATTTCTGAAGATATATGAGTTAGTGCATGAGGTGGTAGATGATTGCAATGAGTTTTGTAAAAAGAACGGGTTTGATCCATGGGGTGCTGATATGGTGAAGGACTTCGGAAAGATAAATAATTCGTATGACGAAATTGAACATAAGCCGGAAGCAGAACATGATTGCTATTTGTGTAGAGTGCGTGAGGGTAACTTCCCGGGGTCGCATCTCGCTCCCAATTTCCTTATTCAGCCCTTCTTGACGGAAGAACATACGGTGAAGAGAAATAAGGAAATTTACACCGAAATAGTATTGGGAGAGAACAAAAAAGCCAGGAAGTGGGGACGTGAAGTTCTGCCGGAGACAGTGGCTGATCAGTTTGGCGAAGTGACGGATGAGGAACTAACTCGGATAAAAACCAGTGCTCTAACGAGAGATAATTATTTTTGTCACAAATGTGAGGATCGATTTGGCTTATATGAGACGGTGTATTCGGAATATCATACAGGTAAGAAGATGTCTATAGATCCTAAACATAGTTATATCTTCTGGTTAGGTGTATTTTGGCGGTTGTCGATTGCGAATATGTGTGTGAAGATGAGTCCGGAGGATGAAGATCAGATTCGTCAAATCTTGGATGCTGTTATGCCGTACGAGAAGAAGAATATGCAGCAACCAGTTTCGGCAGAGAGCATGGGTGACTATTGCTATACCATCGTTCATTGTGCTAATACCAAATCCGAACGTTTTGCCTTATTGGGACGACATACAGGCGAACCTCCATATGTGTTGGTGATTGGTTCGTACATCATTACGTTGTATCGTAATAGAGAGGAGGCAAAGGATGTCTTGTATTCACTAAATGATTATACCAAAGCGGAGGAAACGGTTGAGGTCGATTTTTGGGATTATTGGCGGATGAAGCAGATGGTTATGAATGAAATTCAGTTTGAGGAGATGTCGAACATGCACGATGGCGGTAGCCATATGACGGATATTGCATTTGGTGGAGACAACGATAATTTAGCTCGAGTCTTCATGCCTGCCGGGGGAGATGTAAATAAGATGCCGGAACGTGGGGAGGGGAAGTATGGTTTTGTAATACCAGGCGCATTAATGAAATTGCTGGCTTATAGTCGGGAGCATGCTTTTGATGATGTGGATGAAATGTGGAAGGGATTTGAAAAGGAATACGGTTATACAAAGGAGGAGATAGAAGTTATAGCCAACGATGTGTTGGACGGTGGTAATATTCGCAGAATAATGTCGGATGCAGATCGTGAACGCCATAAACGTAGACAGCAGGCGAGTAAAGCGAAACAACATAGAAATAAGCGAAGAAGAAAACATTAACTATATAGTGGGGCATGTATGTTGATTTGTTTTTGTGGATGTTTATACCTTAGATGTCATATTTGATTGCACATAATAAATACAAATTAGACATACTACAGTAAATAATGGATTATGCTAAATCAAGCTCAAAAAAATAGCTATATGAAAGATATTTTGCTTCGAATAACACATACGGAGCAAATTGTTAGTTATTGGGAACAATGTGGGGATGGAATTTTGACAATCTTAGATCTAATTCAAGGACCGGATTTTAATCTACAAGAAATGAATTCAATGGATGCTAGATACTCTAATGCAAGAGATGATGTGCGTCAGCATTGGGTTTTGAATTCTGATGAAGATTATCAGTCATTATTTTTAAGCCGGTTAAAAGTAATTTCTACTAATTGGCAAGTTTTTCTTAGGTTTATAGCAGCTTGTGTACATCCTTATGCTGTAGATACCATTGAAAAACAAAAAGAAATTCTAAATATCTTGGTGCCTATTTTGCATGAGTATTCATTGGATTTAGTAGTTGTGGATTATTTTCGTGGAGTCCCGGTATATGAAGCTATTGAAAAAAATCAAAAACATAGTCTTCCTGCTAATGTGGCACCTAATAGTATCCCTTTTTTCAAGACATTAGATGTTGCAACAGAGTTTCCTTGTTTCGTGTTGAGTGCTTTGGCTTGGGATGATTGGTTCCGGTGGCAGACAAAGTTCGAACTTTCGTATTATGATCAAGCACGCAATCAACACCCTATAGGTGCATTGAAGATTTTCAAGACTGGAGTTAATCACACGGCATCAGCAATAAGTGATCGATTCACAAACCTAGATGACAACTTTTGCTCATTGGGCTTTGATCAGCTTTACTATAGAAATCTCAAAGGAATAATTGGACCAGATAGTGCAAGTGTACTATTGGGTTTGAGAGATGCGGCCATGTATCCTACAATACGTGAGCGTTTTGAAGATGATGATACTTTTGCTAGTTCGTTATGTCGAGACAAATCTAGTAGGGATGTCTTGGAATTAGCGCAATTCATTATGGCCGACCTTCCATATGATCGCCATTTCTGCTTTAGTTATATATTCCGCACAAAATATATGCCTGCAGATACTAGTCCCGTGGTTTTGGATTTCAAGTTTGACTATTCCAATAGATTAAGGAGACGAATTTATGCTATTATAGGAAAAAATGGTACGGGAAAATCAACATTGATGTCTGGTATGGCAAAAGATTTTCAGAAAGCAAATGAACAGGCCTTTCTTCCTCATAGACCATTCTATAACAAAATTATTACGATTTCGTTGAGCGCATTCGACAGTTTTCCTCCTGCAGAGCGAAATGATGCTTTTAACTATACTTATCTGGGATTACAGGGTAATGGGAAACCAATAAATGTTTTGAAAAATAATCTCCGTACAAATCTTAATGTAATAAAAAAGAAGTATAGGGTACATCAATGGATAAGTATTATGGAGGAGTATGTGACTCTTGATGAGGGTTGCTACAAATATGATTCGAATGGTGTCGCAATTGTCAGCTTCGATGTTGATAAAATTATGGAGATTGTTGATAGTGGGCGCTTGAGTTCCGGTGAGAGTATTCTTCTATATGTTGTATCATGTTTGTTGGCAGAAATTAAACCTTATTCGTTGATATTATTTGACGAACCAGAGCAGCATCTGCACCCCAATGCTATTACAGGATTAATCAATATGCTAAGTAATCTTCTCGATGAGTATGAGTCATTTTGTATCCTGACAACTCACTCTCCTATGATTATCAAGGAGTTGCCATCTTCTAGCATAATTGTATTTAAACGAGTAGATGATATGTTGGAGCAACATAGTGTTGGATTGGAGACTTTTTCTGAATCTGTAGAACGTATATCAGATGAAATATTTGGAGAAAGAGATGTTCAAAAATACTCCAAAATGAAAATAAAAGAGATATGTAATTTATTGCGTGACTACGAGGCAGTAATTGATGCAATTCGCCAAGATGAACTGCCTGTTTCATTAAGCATGCGATTGTTTATTAGAGAGTGTCTGAATGAAAAACATTAAGCCATATAGTGGAGACAGTAAGGTGACTTACGATGAGGCTGTGAATAGAAAGAAGGGTGGTGCACAGAAAAATTTATTGTTAAAAAATGCAGCATGGATTCATGGCCGATATGATTTGTATCATAAACACTTTTTGTCTCTGAATTTATCTCCGGTATTATCGGTATTATGTCCGACCGTTAAGCTGAAAGATGTTTTACTAAGTATGTATGGCTACAATGCGAAAGCTGTACGAGACATTAGAAGTGATATATACAAACGTCAGAGTAAGGCAACAAAAGAATTTTGCCAGTATTGTGGCATAGAAGAAGTCGGGACAATGGATCACTTTTTGCCCAAAGAAGAATATCCTGAATATGCTTTAAATGGCGAAAATCTTTTCCCATGTTGTTCTAAATGTAATGATTTAAAAGGTGAAAAAGATCCCTCGTTATTCTTAAACTTATATCTCGATCAATTACCCACAACGCAATATCTTTTTGTAGATATTGGTATCCAAAACAATGATTTGTCTTTTCGCTTCTATTTACATAATGATGGAAAAATAGATGCGGCTTTGTTTGCTAAGATTGAAACACATTTTAAAGAACTGGATCTATTAGATAGAATGCGTATTGCTGCGGATGGTGCTCAAACAGATTTTATTTATAGAGCTAAAAGAGAATTTATAAAAGGGCTTCAAGTGGATTTTGTGTCAATAGTACAAGATGAAGTAAAATACAACAAACAGTATTATGGTGATAATCATTGGCGATATGTATGGGAAGATGCGTTGGTCACTAGTCCTGTATTTTGGAACTATGTGAGTACATTATAATAATACATCATGATATTGAATGATTTAAATTTGTATATGCCATGAATGATAAAATAAGAAATTTAATATTAGAAGGATTGAACGAACCCTATGCAAAAGCTGCGATTTCGTGTGAGGAATTCTATTTCCGACTGGCAAAAGAGGCTTGGCAGAAGTTTGTGATTTTTCCGGTTACCAAGGATGAACTGGCCTATTGTCTCAGCATGAAATATGAGGATTTCAAATCCAATGAGAACGTTGCTGGTATACGAGAGGTGATTTTTAATTTGGTAGCCTATTGCGATTCGCATGCATCAGAAAAGAATATCCGTAATCAGTATCCGGAGTGTCGTACTATAGCAACGGCCGGTATTCGCCAAAATGCTTGGGTCTCTCAATTGTTGAAATACCGACAAAATCCAAATCAAGTTAAGGATAGCATAAAACATTTGGTTGAGTACATTCAAGAGCCTGAGATTCATTTCCCGATATTGAGCGAGGACCATCGTCGGTATATCTCCAAATATATATTAGAAACGAGGTATGATTCCCAAAACTTTGAAGCAGAACTGATGTCTTTTTTTGACTCGGTATTGTCATCTGTTGAGATACTTCCAATTAATAGAACGCATCTGTACTCCTGCCTCCTGTATGGCCCGTTGCGCTCGCTATGGAAGGTGTCAACAGTCGTGGGAATGTTTTGTCGAGATACAACTGATTGGAAGGGAAAGTTTAAGGAAGCGGTAGATAAGCATGGGTATGGCGTGATGTGGAAAGATCAAGTGTCGGATTGGAATGAATTAATGCCTCAGTTTCGCAATTTGATTGAAGAAAAAGGTAGTTTCCCCTTTTATAATGTCTCATACAACTATACTGATTATTTGTGGACAGTGGTAGATTTTGCCACGGCAGAAACGTATTCGGAGATAGTGGATAGTTGGAGAGATTTGAATCCTGGTTGGTTTGAAGAAAAATTTTCCGATTATGAGTCAGACAATCAAAAAGCCCATGTCGCCTTCTTGGTTAAAAAGGCGGAGAAGATTGGTTCGGAAAATAAGTATCATGCAGATAACTTCGTAACTTATAAGAAAAAAAAGGCATCTCAGAAAAATGCCGTAGCATACACCAAGTTGATTACTCCTCAAGATCGAATAAATATGGAACAGTTAGAACAATTGACAACACTTTTGAGAAAAAAGAGAAACCTTATTCTACAAGGTGCTCCCGGCACAGGTAAAACATATAGTACGGCAGCGTTGGCTTTGTCTATATTAGAGGAGCCGGATATTGCTACTAAGAAACGAGAAGATTTGATGAAAATATACAATCAAAAGGTTGCCGAAAAAAGTATCTTCTTCACAACTTTCCATCAGTCTATGGACTATGAGGAGTTTGTGGAAGGTCTGAAACCTGAGATTGTAAGAGGTGAGGGGGATAAAAGTGTTGGTATTACATATGAGGTCAAAGATGGAATCTTCAAGCAGGCAGCTGAAGCTGCTAAAGAAGGGGGATCTGTTGTCCTAATTATTGACGAAATAAACAGAGGAAACATTTCCAAGATCTTTGGAGAATTAATCACGTTGCTCGAAAAAGATAAAAGAGCAGGGGAGGATAATACGATTACGGTCACCCTTCCGTATTCAGGAAAATCTTTTGCTGTTCCCTCCAATCTCTATATCATTGGCACGATGAACACCACCGATCGTAGTACCGGTGTGGTGGATTATGCCATTCGTCGTCGTTTCGCATTTGTGACTCTTAAGGCGGATGAAAAGATATTGGAGAGGGATTATCCGGATTCGCTGCCGTTGTTTAAGGCGGTGCGGCATTTCATTAAACAACATACTACCGAGACGCTGGATATGGAAGACCTTATGATTGGTCATAGTTACTTTATGACCAATGATCTGCCTATGGCTTGGGAGTATGAGATTATGCTACTCTTGCAGGAATATTATAAAGATGGTTTGTTAAAACGAGCACCTAAAGAAAAATCGTATGTGGATTTTATCGCAAATAATCCTATGTAATAATGCATCCGCTTTTCTATGAACATACGTCTTGTGAAGATGCTGGGAAACAGTTGATTCATAATCTCATGTCAGAAGATCCGGAATTTAAATTTGTTGGTCCTCCGGAGTATATGAAGCCGCCAGTTCATCTTGGAATTGACGGCCAATTTAACGCATCTTACTATATAGGTGCAGATTGGCTTCAAACTAATCAATTGGCGGCTGTGGTCTTGCCTAAGGTTCCTAATTTGGACTATGTGGAGATGTTTATTGAGGCATTAAATGTTAATTCTGCCGCAGAAGCTGACTATTTTTCCAAATGTTATGGTATTAAGTTTGACCAGCCGGCTATAGAGGTGACTGACAAACTTAACCAACTATCAATTTTGCTGTTGGTTCGATATATTGTCTTATTGGAAAAAATGGTTGCGCGTGGAATCCGCAAAGATTATATTACAGTCGAGGAAAATCTTAAATCAAAGGTAAAAGGGCATCTTGTGATGTCGGTTCATCTGAATAAAAATGTTATTCCTCATCGTGAAGATCGTGCATATTGTCGGTATCAGGTCTATACGGAAGACATCCCCGTAAATAGGTTGCTGAAGAAGGCATTACTTTTTGCTCAGCAGATGCTTTTCTCTATTCCATCGTTATCGAAAATTTGCCATAAATTGCAGCCTCGTTTGAACGTATTGTTAATGCGGTTTGAGCAGATCTCGGATAACGTCTCAATTACGGAAGTAAGAACATTGGCTGGTAATAAGTTGTATCGTCATTATACGAATGCGGTGCAGGCAGCTAAAGATATACTTCGTCGATATGATTATTCTATTTCCGAAGTGAGCGAATCTACCCACAAAACCCCTCCATTTTGGATAGACATGTCGCGCATGTTCGAACTCTATGTTTATGGTAAGTTGTATGCAGTGTATGGTAATCAAATCAAGTTTCAGGTTCCTGGGCATCTACGTACCCAAGCAGATTTTATTCATCTTGGGGAGAGACTCGTTATTGACACAAAGTATAAGCCTCGTTACGATTACTCCATGAGTGGCATTATTGCTGATATTCGTGAGATTAGTGGCTATGCACGTGACACTAAGATATTGAAACATTTTAAAGACAGTTGTTTGACTACAAATGAAGAACTAAATTGTCTAATTATCTATCCTGTAACATGTTTTGAAGAGCCTGACTCGGATAAAATTGATGGTGTTGAACTATCTTTAGAGGAACAAACGGAGTTAAAAGACTTTATTGCGTCAAATATTCAAGAACCATTATCTAATAGTTTATGGTCTTCAGCGACTCCTCTTCCTTGGTTTAGAAACTTCCGCAAATTGAGCGTACTTCTTCCGACTATTACTCATCTTAATTGATATTTCAATATGTTGTCAACAGAAATATATAGGCTACCTCCGAAGTCCTTATACCATCACACCAATTTTAAGGCAATGTGTGGTATCCTGTCCTGTGGAATTGGTGCAGACCAAGAAATAGGATTTCGAGCCGTATCAAATGCATGGAAGAATGATGATCAGGAAATTGCACTGGGCGAGCAACTCTTAAATGCCTGTAAAATTATACCTAATAAGTTGATTCCGTACACTTTGTTTTCAAAATTTAATGGGTATCGTAACTGCGGATCTGTTTCGTTTATGGAAGGACCAGCTAATCAGCATATGATAGATGAGTATGGACCGATTCGTTTGTGTTTCGATTTGAGAGATGTAGATTTATCTGAGGCAATATGGGATATGTGCAGTTGTGAATACGTTAGTGCTTCGTTAATGCCTCAATATTCGAAAGAGTTTGCTAAAGAGATAGTTGAGCTATTGCATAACTTAGAGGAAAAACATAAAATGTTTGGAGATGGGGCAGATGAACTACTGCCCAATTTATGTACTTTTTTTCAATGTGAAATTGATATACTACGAAAAGTTTTCCTAATCAAGGAGCAAAAATGGGAATGTGAACAAGAATGGAGAATAATCAGAGAGATTGTCGATAATGCACCGGACACTTTTTATAGAGAAGATTGGGCACCTTATAAAATGGTTTACATTCCAGCAATTACACTAAAAAGCATTAGTGTCTATGGGGATATGTTTGAAGATGTTAAGAACTTCGTGTATCAGTATGATTGTTATAAGCATGTTCAGATAGAGCGTGCGTATTTGTAGTACAAACAGTGGACACTACTCTCCCTCCCATACCTGGCACTGGCAATCCTTTGGCACGGCATGGAAAGGTCCTGCCATAAAGCCACATGAGTGTGCAATTTACTCAAAACGGGGATTTTGACGAAAAATCATGTCTTATCCGAATGTAATCTACATGCTGAACGCTTGCGCGTCTCCCTATGTACTATAATTTGGACGTGGGACAAGTGGAATCAATCTGCCAACTTATTAGCAAGTTTAAGTAACCAAAGTCAATCTATTCTAGGCTAAGGGGAATAGAATTTCCTATTTAAATATCAAAAAATGGATATAAAATTTGGTTATGTCCATTTTTTTTTGTAAATTTGCACACAAATTTGAAAATCAATGGACTCCAACGAGTATTCATATCAAAAATTAAGAGTATATACTATGGCGAAGGATTACGTCAAGGATGTGTATACTTTACTAAAGAAGTTCCCGCGCGAAGAACAATATGCGATGTGCGATCAACTCCGAAGAGCCGTTATCTCCGTGCCTTCTAATATTGTTGAAGGTATGTCTCGTTCTTCTGAAAAAGAGAAATCTCATTTCATCGAAATCGCTTACGGTTCTTTGCTAGAGTCGGAATGTCAACTAGATATAGCATGCGATTTGGGGTATATTTCCAATAATGAACTGAAAGATATGCAAGATAAAATATGTGAAATCTCTAAGATGTTATCTGGACTTCGTTCTTCGCTAAATTCTAAACTCTCAACGCTCAACTCTCAACGCTCAACTCTCAACGCTCAACTCTCAACGTTAAACTCTAAACGTTAAACTCTAAACGTTGCTCCCTCATCGCTAAACGCTCCACGCTCATCATGCTCTTCAACTCCCTTCCATATCTCCTTTTCTTCCCAATAGTCTTCATTCTCTATTGGCTGATAGATTATGTTATTGGGCGCAAGCATCCGTCGGCTATTATGGTCCAAAATGTCTTCCTGCTGATTGCCAGTTATGTGTTCTATGCATGGTGGGATTGGCGGTTCTTGGGTTTACTCTTTGGCATGAGTTTTATCTCATGGTTGGCCGGTTATCTACTGACGAATACCCTTGCAGGGGGGGTATGACCTATTCGCGCAAAATCGTGATGTGGTCAGCTGTGGTGATTGACTTACTCACCCTTGGCTTCTTTAAGTACTATAATTTCTTCGTCGAGTCTTTCTGCAGTTTATTCTCTCTAAACTCTCATCTCTCCACTCTCAACTTAATATTGCCTCTTGGCATCTCGTTCTTCACCTTCCAAGCCATCTCCTACGTCGTCGATTCGTACAATAACAAACTCTCCACTCTAAACTCTAGACTCTCAACTCTCATCGCTCAACGTCCAAAAATGCTTTTTTAAACCAATTTTGCATTTTTTGTTTGTCTATCTCAAAAAAAATTGTACTTTTGCGCCGCCATTCAGAAATGAGTGGCGGTGTTCTTTTTATAACTGCATGCAAATCCTATAAAAAGTAACATCTGACAAGCTTGTCAAAATTTTACAGCTAACCTCTACACGTTAATTCGCGTAGAGTAAACCCCAAACATGACTTCACGCGTATGGTGTAAACCATCCGAAGTCGTAGATGGAAAAGTATTAACCACTAAAAGCTATAAGATTATGGCAAGTCAAACAATTTACGAGTACCTTCTCTCTAAACAGGCATCAGGCGAAATCAAAGTGCTTTTCGCCTTAGGAGTTCCATGCTGTTATCGTTTTTATTTGGAAATTTATTCCTATCATTTATCACATTTACAACTTTCTCAATTTGAGTTGGCTATAGCATTAAACACCTCAAAACGAACCGTTTTTCGGGCACTGCACACATTGTCTCAGACCATCGAGTATTAAGCGGCGCGCATTTGCGCGTCACTCAGGTCAAATCTTTTGTGTACCTTTGCAGCGTGAAATCCGCGTGGAGTAATTAACCACGTTAGCGGGAGCATGAAACTAACAAGTCTTGCATGACTCTCCGGATTTTACCAAGCACAAACTTTCTCAAGGCTTGGGTAATCAGTGTTTGGTTTTACAAATATGGACAATGTCCTTGAAACGTTGCAGAAGTGCCGCATTACGCCCTCTGCAGACATTCAGCCGCATGAGTTTTTGTACTCATGGAACAACAAACCGATGCTTGCCCGTGGTGAACTAATAGCCATTGGAGGTAAAGCCAAATCCGGTAAGACGTACGTATGCTCTATCTTCGCTGCACTGGCCTCGTGCGAGTCGGTATTAGGCCTCACCGGTCGTCCCGGAGCGAAAGTGCTGTGGATAGACACGGAGCAGTCCGAGGACTCTACGCAGGAAATCCTTTGTGGACGAATAGGTGCCCTGATCGGGCATACGCCCGACCCCGAACAGTATATCGTTTATAACCTGCGGCAGCAACATTGGCAGGACCGACTAACGTTGGTCACATCCGCTATCTGTATGCATACACCTGATCTCGTCATCTTTGACGGAATACGTGATGTAGTAGGAGATATAAACGACTATCAGCAGGCACAAGATGTAATCACTAAATTACTCTCTATCGCCTCTACGTTCAACACCTGTATTGTTTGCGTTCTGCATCAGAACAAGGCCGTTGAAGACAAAACGCTGCGTGGTGCATTAGGTACCGAGTTGCAGAATAAGTCCTTTGAGACATACGAGTGTACGAAGGACCAAGATACGTTGTTATTTACCATGAAGCAGACCGCTACGCGTAAGTACGACATATTGTCTAAACTCAATTTCTCCGTCAACGATGCCGGCCTACCTGAATTGGCACAGATATCTGTACCTGTTCAGTGTGCGACTAAGACCGAGCGCCACCAACCATTCAACCCGGCTTACATGACGAATGGTCAAATCAATAAGACCAAACTATTTGCCTATATCTTGCCAGAGAAAAAACAAATGACTTGGCAACAATTGAAATCTGTGGTGATGAATGTGATGAACATTGAGAGCAGTAGTTTTGCAGATAAACTGCTGCACGAGGCATTGGACGAGTCCGCTATCCGATTGGTGGAAGACGAGCAAGGACACAAACAATATGCAAATGC
>JAGHRV010000024.1 GCA_018066175.1 Candidatus Colicola equi
GCATTTGCATATTGTTTGTGTCCTTGCTCGTCTTCCACCAATCGGATAGCGGACTCGTCCAATGCCTCGTGCAGCAGTTTATCTGCAAAACTACTGCTCTCAATGTTCATCACATTCATCACCACAGCTCTCAATTGTTGCCAAGTCATTTGTTTTTTCTCTGGCAAGATATAGGCAAATAGTTTAGTTTTATTGATTTTGCCATCCGTCATATAATCCGGGTTGAAGGGGTGGCGGTGCTCGGTCTTAGTCGCACACTGAACGGGTACAGATATCTGTGCCAATTCAGGTAGGCCGGTATCGTTGACGGAGAAATTGAGTTTAGACGATATGTCGTACTTACGCGTAGCGGTCTGCTTCATAGTAAATAGCAGCGTGTCCTGGTCTTTGGAGCACTCGTACGTCTCGAAGGATTTATTCTGCAGTTCGGTACCTAAAGCGCCACGCAGCGTCTTATCTTCAATCGCTTTGTTCTGATGCAGAACGCACACGATACAGGTGTTGAACATTGAGGCGATAGAGAGCAATTTAGTGATTACATCTTGTGCCTGTTGATAGTCGTTTATATCTCCCACTACATCACGTATTCCGTCAAAGATGACGAGGTCAGGCGTATGCATACAAATAGCGGAAGTGACCAACGTTAGTCGGTCCTGCCAATGTTGCTGACGCAGGTTATAAACGATATACTGCTCCGGGTCGGGCGTATGTCCTATCAGGGCACCTATTCGTCCACAAAGAATCTCCTGAGTTGAGTCCTCTGACTGCTCAGTGTCTATCCATAGCACTTTCGCTCCTGGACGACCGGTGAGGCCCAACACCGACTCGCACGAAGCCAGTGCAGCGAAGATAGAGCATACGTACGTCTTACCGGATTTGGCTTTACCGCTGATGGCGATTAGTTCACCACGGGCAAGCATCGGTTTGTTGTTCCATGAGTACAAAAACTCATGCGGCTGAATGTCTGCAGAGGGCGTAATGCGGCACTTCTGCAACGTTTCGACAATGTTTGTCATAATTCTTAAAATTTAAATTAATAATTATGACAGGGCCCTGTCGTTTTAGTTGTGAAATTTCGACTGCAAAGGTACGGCTTTTTGTTCATATACGACAGGTCATTTTGACCCATTTCGCATTTTTTTGTAAAAATCCGCTTTTTTGCACGTCTCAATGCAAAATCATCTACGGCCCATCCTAACTCAAGAGTGAGTTCTTTTGCCAATTCTGTTACATTCTTACACTTGCTATACTTATCGTTTCCAATGGCGGCTTGTATATTGAGCCAATGAACAAGTGAAACATAATTATTCGGACATGGTAAAAAATCCGGACCGAAATACTCGAGGATAAAGGCCTCTTCTAAACTAGTTTTTTTTAATTCTGGTACTGCCATATTTTTAAAATATTAAAATTAATAATACTTTCCCATCTACGACTTTAGATGGCTTACACCATACGCGTGAAGTCATGTTTGGGGTTTACTCTACGCGAATTAACGTGTAGAGGTTAGCTGTAAAATTATGGTAGTACTGTTTAAAGGGATCTGTTACTCTTTCAAATGACTCCCTTCTGGGGCACAAAGGTACAGAAAATCATCCAAATACACAAATGACAGGTTTTGACTAAATATATAAAATGGTGATTTTTAGCAAGTTAACTAAAAATCACAGAAAATCAGCCTAATCCTCAAAATAGAAAAAGGCTGATTATCGCTACTTATAAACAAAAAAAACTACCAACTTTCGTCAGTAGTCACCAATGATATCTAATATTTATGCTCCCTTCCTTAACAATCTTTTCCTCACCCACCTGCATGAGCCCCCCTCCCCCCATTTGTCCAACGGACCTGCAAAGGTACAAAGAATTTTTGAAATATGCAAAAAAAAGTGAGATTTGAGATAAAAATATTTTGGGGCAGGCTAGTGGGCTAGAACACTAGAGCACTAGATGCGGCGATGGTATCGCCGGAAATAGATGGGACGGAACGGCGAGAATTAGTCAATTAGGAATTAGCCAAGTAGTCAATACAAATAGAGACAAATAGAAAAAGCGAGGCAGAGAACGAATTGTTTTCTGCCCCGCAAGAGATTAATAAGAGTAAAGTTTGGAGTTACTTCACTCTCGCGCCGGTGGCGGTGAAGAGATTGCCGTCACGCAGGATATAGAGGTGACCATTGTAGAGCATCTTCCCTGACGCAGACGTTGACATTAACGTTGGCAAGGACGTTACTACACCTCCTGTGGTAGTAAATGATCCGGTATATTGATGAATCGATTGCTTTTGAGCATCTACTACATCAACAGTGTAGGAGTATGTGCTACCAGGATTAAGTCCCGTTACCGTGAATGACCATCCATTAACAGTCATTTCTGCATTGGACATTGTGCGCAACTCGCCATCACGAGAAGGAGCGAAAGCGATGCCTATCAATTGACCTTGAGCATTGAACCTCAATGTGCAGAATACTACTCCGTCTTTAGTAATCTCTAATGTATATTCAGCAGCGGCATCGTCAGAAGGCCAAACAATGGTTGCGTTATCCGTAGAAGGAGTAACGGTTACATCGTCCTCTTGTACAACAGCAGGTTCGGCTTCAATGGTTTTCAACACAAATACATTCCAATACATATTTACTTCGTATTTATGGAAATATTCGCTTTGCACATACACCCAAGCAAAGTGGCTAACATTACCAAAGGTATTAGCAGAGACATCAGGGGTACGACTAGCAAGACAAGTCATTTCTTCAATACGAATATCGTTGTAGAACGCATAGTCGCCAATACTTTGTAAGCCTGCACCAAATGCCACTTTCTCCAAGTCTTGGCACTCTGCGAAGGCATGATGACCTATCGTAGCAACGGAATTAGGCAGGCTAATTGTAATCAATCCACGAAGACCATAGAAAGCATAATTACCAATATGCGTTACACCATCTTCAATAATTAAACTGGAAAAGGTGGTAAAACTTAGATAGCCATACCAGGGAGTTTGATTAGCAGACGTGTAGTTATCCATTGCTCCATCTCCGGAGATAGTTAGAATGCCCGTTTGCAAATTTAATGCCCAATAAACGCCTACCCCACAAGCGCCTTGTACCATTTGTAATTGTTTACATTGTGCAGAATATTGTGCACTCCCTAAGACTGTCACTTTGCGTGGGTTGTCTGTATTACCATCGTTCCAGCCAGCAAACTCGTAACAGAAATCGGGAACAACAGTTAGGGTAATCTCTTGACCATAATCATATTTGCCTGTGCCGGTTACTGCACCATGAGTGGCCGTAGCAGAGATAGTAAATTGGTCTAAAGCAAAAATGGCAGTATAGGTTTTGTCTTCAGTAACCGAAATAGTTCGTGGATTACTTGTATTTTCGTCGCTCCATTTTACAAAATGATAATGCTCGTCTGCGGTAGCGGATAGTTGTGCATAGGATTGGTATTCATAATACCCACCACCACTAACAACACCATGCTCTGCTTCTACAGAAATGAGATATTGGTTTTTAGCAAATACCGCAGTAAACGTAGTATCTTGAGTAACGATAAATGAACGTGGATTATCGGTTACGCTGTCTGTCCATTGCACAAAATGGTAACCATAATCAGGAGTAACAGTTAATGTGCAAGTTTCCCCCTTTAGGTATTTACCTGCACCTGTTGATGTTCCATGTTCCGTTACACATATTACCGATTCTAGTTTTATGACGGTCAGTTGACCAAAATCAATTCCAATGCTATTATATGTACCACCATTATAATTAGTTATGTAACCGACAACAGAAACATACGATCCTTTTTCTATGACAGCACCTTCTGGGATTGTGCATTTGTAAACTTGGAAATTTCTATGGGTAGCCTCAGGGCTATCGGCTAAATAAAACGTCGCTTGGGCTCCCATAGAACTAATTTCCACCACATAGCCACGAACGTCATATCTAGCTGAAGTGGACAGCGTCTTTCCTGGTTCTGGATTTAAAGTTTGTGCAATTGCAAGAGCCTCAGCTACAGAAATCTCTTCCGGAGTAACATCTATCGTAATAGTCAATGTCTCGTCGTCAACCACTTTCAGATATACATCAACGGTTGCAGGTGCAATCACACCATCAGCAACGATCAAATCTTTCGGAGCAAACCAATCTTTCTTGATAAGATTATTATCACTTCCAACGTTGAAGCCGGAACCGGTCCAATTGGCATCTGCTAATTTGAAGAGGCCTTCTCCAACCTTCTCCAAGTTGTCAGTCCATTGCCATTCACTTCCTTCGTGCTTAAGTTGCCAGTTCTCATACTCGGTGTACTTGTACTCTGCAGGAGCAGCGCAAGCTTTGAAGCCATAACCTTCGCCATCAAAATGAAGAACAACATCCGTCATTGCATCCATCGTCATATTAGCAAGATCTACACCATTCAGTTGAGGTTGTATATCCCATCCCATCGTACCACAACGGAACTTGTATTCAGTACCTTCTTCTTGGCCATCCAACTCAACATAGTAGTATGTGTTGAAATCATAATCAAATTTTTGTTCCATTTTTATGCCCTTATTCCAGTCAAATCCACCCATGATGAAAACACTATCTGCATAAGCAGCGATTTCGTTGCAGAAGAATGGCATGTAAACTGTAAAGGTATAGTCATGCGTGGGTACTGTCACACAAGGTGTGTTATGTTTCTTCCAATAAGCCAACTCATAGATGTAAGCACCGATTTCAGGCCATGTGCAATTAGCCTCACCGCTATAACCGGCTTCAAAGGCAGCTGTTTTAGTGCTGGGTTGAGCCATATTAATCCAAGCGTCAACATCACCGGATTGGAATTCCCAAGAGAAAGAACCGTCCTTCTTCAGTTGAACGGGTTTACCTTGGCTATTAGTCGTTGTGTCCTCATACTCAACTACATACCAACCTGGATAGTTCTCGAGAGACTCAAACGTAGATAGTTCTTCTACGTTAGTACTCCAATTACCAAATTCATTCACCCTATAGGTACCTACCCATACGATAGGATTACATACCTGCTCGTCAAAATATAGGCAGATTACACGTGCATTGGCTACATCATAACCAGCGGAAACCAAATCCTGTACTGTAGGAATAGTAGGAATGGGAGGAATAGGAGCATCTAAAACTCTGATCTTGCCATAAGCAACTTCATAACTATTGGATGTGCCACCATTGTAGTTGCTGATATAACCAATTACAGAAACATAAGAACCAACTTCAACGGTAGCACCATCAGCAATTTCGCACCTGTAAGCTTGGAATTCTCCGATAGCCCCTGGATTATCGGCTAAATAAATTTGATCAAGTCCCCTTGTAGCGCTAATGTTTACCACATAACCACGAACGTCATACTTAACGGCAGTAGTCTGCGTTTGGCCTTGCTCAGGGTTCAAAGCCTGTGCAATTGCGAGAGCATCAGCTACAGAAACCTCTTCGCAAACGATTGGTTTCGGGTGACCGGGACCAACAACCTTTGCTAAAGAGCAACCCTTAGAAGCCTCGTATTGTTGGTTTTTACCATCATCATAGAGCGCCCATGATCCACTATAAACAACGATGGTGTCACCAATGCCGAATTGAATCTCTGTTTCATCTGTGTACTTAACACCATTGTAGTTCAACATACCATAAGCCTCAATGGTATCAGTAGTATTGTTGATATCAGCCAACCAAACATTGATATTACCATATTGAGCAGCACCACCAGTATATAAGGCACCTACGCGACCAATAACGCAAGCCTTCTTAGTAAGTTTTTTGTTAGGAGCAGCGTCAATCAGAGCATTCATTTGAGCTACGTTGAAAGTATCAATCACAAAAACAGGAGCCTCACCAGTATAAACAGTAATATGTGAAATTTTTGAGGATGCAGTGGCAGTAAGAGTTACAGACTTAGCATCACCTTCCCAATAGCCATTGGTTAATTCTGCAAAAGAAGTTTCACCGGCAACGTCTATACCCACAATATTGTCACCATCAGATGTCAATGTAATAGTGTTCTTTGCGTACGTACGCAGAGTGTACTTACCACTACTATTCCAAATACGGGTGTCGTTACTAGCAACTTTTACACAAGAGAAAGTAATACCATCTACAGTAAAGGGGGTTCCTGATAAATTAGTACCTGCATTTGCAGCAGGAAGAGTAATACCATAACTTTGAATTGAATCAGCATTAGCAAAGTTCAAAGAAACGCCTTTAGCATTCAATGCAATAGCAGCAAATGCTACAATCATAAAAGAAAATAATTTTCTCATTTTAAATAATTTTGTTTTATTTTGCCTACTCTTCATCGGATTTTCGGCGAGCTCCGTTTGATTATATTTATTTATAGATATTCTAGGTGTTATAGACCGCTCGCGCTGTTCTAGAAAGACGAGATTGCTTTCGCTGAACTAGGTAGTTATCGGATATTCCGGATTTACCTGACCGCTGCGCTATTCCGGAAGGGATAGACACAAAGCGTGAAAGTCTTATCTCGCTCGAAAGCTCGAACGATTATTTCGAGTGCAAAATTACAAAGAATTTTTGGAATATGCAAATAAAAGTGAATTTTGAGATAAAAATATTTTGGGGCAGGCTAGTGGGCTAGAACACTAGAGCACTAGATGCGGCGATGGTATCGCCGGAAATGGACGGGACGGAACGGCGAGAATTAGCCAAGGAGCTGAAAGGAATAAAAGTAAACAAAATAGCAACTTCGGGTAGAAATTGCTATTTTGACGAAAACGAGGATGTCAATTATGCCATTACTTGGTGCGAGCACCGGTAGCAATATACTCTATTCCGTTGCGAATAATATAGAGTCTATCATCCTTAATAATCTTGCGTACCGCTTGATCATCGTTACCCTCTACCTTCTGCACTTCGGTAGGAGTACCCGTTGTAAAGATAGCCGTATAGAGGGTGCCATCCAATTCGTTGATGACACGTGGATTGTTCGTATTACCGTCATCCCAGTTCAAGAAAGTACCTCCATTTATCGGAAGAGCCATCACAGCCACAACGGCTATACCCAACGTCTCATCATTAGAAGCCACTTCGATACAAGTTTCTGATGATTTTGGAACAAAGTAAGCCGTGTAAGTAACATCTTCAGATACCGTTACATAACGCGCAGCAGCTTTATTGCCATCGTTCCATTGATCAAAGACATAACCTTCGTCCGTATTAGCAGCCATAATCAGCACATTAGCATCCTTATCATAGATACCGCTACCCATAGTGATACTATGAGAGTAGTCGTTACTATTGACCGTAAGATAAACAGGTTCAGGACAGAAAGCCCAATTATAACCTTTACCATTGTAATAATAAACCAGGTCGGTTTCTGTTCCTGTTTTTTCATTTGCCAAGTAATATCCGTTGTAGAGGATTTGGAAATCCCAGCTCATTGAACCGCAACGGAACTTGTATTCAGTACCTTCTTCCATACCATCCAACTCAACATAGTACATGGCATTACCATCCATATCAAACTTCTTTTCCATTTTAACACCCTTATTCCAGTCAAAATCACCTAAGATAAACACAGAGTCAGCATAAGCAGCAATTTCCTCGCAGAACTTAGGAGCATATAAACTAATCGAATAATCATGTTTAGGTACTGCCACACAGGGTGTGTTATGTTTCTTCCAATAAGCCAACTCATAGATATACGCACCATACTCATTCCAGCAGATATCTGCCTCGCCATCATAACCACCATAGATGTAATGCGTTTGAGTGCCCGGTTGTTTCTTATTAATCCAAGCATCATAATCTCCGGATTGGAATTTCCATGAGAAAGAACCATCTAACTTGAGTTGAACAGGTTTACCACAGCAGCAGTTATTGTTTGGAGCAGTAGCTTGGTCATCTTGAGGAAGACGAGCATCATCTACCTCAACAACATACCAACCGTCAAAACCGGCAAGGGGTGCAAAAGTACCGAGCACTTCAGGATCAGTTACCCACTCATCACCACTCATCTGATAGGTACCGACCCATACAATTGGGTTACAAACCTCTTCATCAGGGTGAATACAGATGACACGAGAATTGGTCACATCATACCCTGCCGTAGCCAAATCTTGTACGGTCGGGATTGCAGGGTTTAAAGAAATAAAATGAGTGGTAATGGGTTGACCCCAAGAGTTCTTACCGTTAACAACGACTTTGAGTTTGTCGTACTCGTCATAGCTGAGCGTAACCGTACCCTCAACGATGAACCAGCAGTTAGTAATACCATTTGTACCTCTTATACCAGCCCAGCACTCAACCAAGTGATTATTGACCACACCGATGGACTTGAGAGCCGTTCCGGGCTCGCCTGAATCAGAGATAACGTATGTTCCAACAGGAATCTTAGTTGCGGTAGGATTGGTATAGAGTTCCAAACCAATAGTAAAGTTCTCTGCGTTAGTAGCGTAGATGCCAATTACACCGTTCTCAATAGTAGCACTCATGTCGCTGTAATTGAAGGTGGCATCGAATGGCGCGTCGGTATCGGATGGCAGAATACCGGCAGCCATAAACCAATTCAGGCGATAGTATTTCTCGTCATTACCGATTACATAACCGGTTAAGCGAACACCTGTCTGTTCTTCGGTAACGGTGATTTTACCTTCTTTGATATCCGTGCTCGTTGTTTCCGTAAAATTGATCCAACTATAATCAGCCCAAACATCGAAAGTACCAAATACCGAACTTGCGTTCTTGGAAGTTACACAAAATTGTGTATAACCCGCATCATTTCCTGCATAGTATTGAACCGCAGCATCAGATGCGATGAACTCACTGTAGGTCATTTTGTTCGAAATCACATCTATGGTATCACGCTTAACGATAGGATGATCCGTTGGTTCAACTAACGTAATCTCCGCATAGTCATTATCATAATCTATTGCGCGGGTTAGAGTAATGGTTTGGTCAAATGTGTAGGCATTACCATCGTCTCCGTAGAAAGAGCCTTCGAAGTGGTATTTCCCATCTTTAGTAAAGCTAATCGTAATTCTGCCATTGTAACCTTCAACGACATTTCCTTTGGAGGCTGTGTATTCTACGTACAACAGGTTATACGTTCCGGATAGGCTTGTTTTGCTCTTTGCGTTAAAAATAAAATATAATTCTGGATAGATGTAACCATCGTTATATCCTTTATATGAATCAACACACCACAACGGACTACCATTATTGGCACGGTAATATGCATTTCCATTTTGCAATCCACTGATGGTTTGTGGAGTAGAAGGTGTAGGAGGAGTAACGGAACCATTGGGTTCAATGCCGATGATATAATCTAAATAGTGTGAATATCCGGCACCATTGCCACCTATTCCTGATCCACCGGGCTCTAAATCGTCAATGGCATAGTAACCATTACAAGATCCGCCCCAGCCCCAATTGACATAGAACAGACCATCTTTATCGTAGCCTTCAAATACGAATTCATGACCGGAACTACCTTCCTCGTCACTTCCACCAACGATAACAGGACGACCTTGCGCCAGTTCAGCTCTCATGTATTGTGCCGTAGTAGCTGCCGGTTCAGATGTGAACCACTCTCCACGAGTATAGTCCCAATCATACGTGGTTCTATACTCACACGTATTCTTGTAGCCAAAATAATTCACTAAAGCAGTTGCCACATCGTTTGTGTAGGCTCCAGACCCACCTATTGTCTCACCGCCATAGTTCATATCAATAGCCACTCCAACATGGTACATCAACGTGGCTACAGCATTCTTTTGTGCGGTTGTGGTGTATCCGGAAGTCGTTTTAGGCATGTTCGCCCAGTCGTAGGTGGTTGCACCAAAGTTCGCCGACAGGGTTCCGCTCACATTTTCAGCAGTATAAGAATGACTACCTGTTCCTTTGGTTGGCCACTTCCAATAACGCATCACCTGAGCTGTTGCTGTTGCTACGCAACCTGTATAAGCTCGATCGCCATTCTTGTCAATAGGGCACATATTCCAATAAGGTTCATCTTGGTCCCATTGAATACCATCTAATAATGGTGCCACCGGTGTATAAGAAGTGGTAGCGGCAGCAGTTTTACCCATCTTGCTGGAATAGGCAATACGTTCTGCCATGTAATCCAACAGGAACTGCACATTATCCGGCACTTGGTCCGAGAATGTTCCCTCATCACTATATGCCAACACATCCCGCGTATTATCGTCCGCAGACACAATAACGAACCCTTGTTGGTCACGGTTAAACACGTAGAAAGCAGGTTTGCTCGACTTAGGTTGGAGTTGAGTACGCACCAACCGCACAGTGGATGTTTGCCGTTCCGGAGCCTGACCGGTGGCAGATTTCTTAATAACCTTGCGCAAAGACAAAGAATGAACTTGTTTTGCAATAGCAGCAGCTTCTTCAGCAGTACGTTGCGCTGCAAAGAGTCCCGTTGTCAATACGACAGCGAGAAGAGAAATAAGTATTTTCTTCATAACATATATATTTATATTGTTTGACAAGATTAACGTTGTTTAAGTTTTTCTAATTGCTTATCCAAAGCCTCTAAGCACAAGTCAATACCCTGCTCAAAGGTATCGCAAGTCTTTTCGGCGAATAGTTCCGAACCATTGCCTAAGATACGAATTTGAGTCTGTTTATTGAGGTTGGTTTCCGGCTTAATTACCGTCAACCTTAATTCCATAATCACTTCTTCACTTGGCAAAAGACGTTCGTAACGACGAGTTTTTTTCTCAATGTACTTTTCTAAACGCTCTGCAATCTCAAAATTAACAGAATTGATGTTCAGTTTCATAATCGTTCAATTTTAAAGTTACTTTTTAGCGCGAGGATGCGCAGCATTATATGTTTTTTGTATTTGTTCAAACGTAGTATGTGTGTACACTTGCGTGGCTGCGAGACTGGCATGCCCTAATAATTGTTGAATTGTACGTATATCGGCTCCATTATCCAACATCGTAGTAGCAAACGTATGTCTCAGCACGTGCGGTGAGTGTTTTTTTAGGGTTGACACCTCTCCCATTCTACTGCGCACAATCTTATAAAGGATTGATTTAGTTAGTGGAGTCACTCTACCGTTTTTATCTCTGTGCATAAAAAACGTACCACAAGGATTAGATGTTTCCGTTATTTCGTTTCGTGCTTTCAAGTACTTATCAATCTCCGCCAACAGCGACTCGCCAACCGGCACAATACGCTCCTTGCGACGTTTACCAAATATACGTATTTCGGCTGCATCAGAACGGATATCTTCATCTTTTAGATTAAGCATCTCAGCCTGCCGCATTCCTGTTTGGTAGAGCATTTGAATGATAAGGCAATCCCGAATGGACTCAAAGTCATCCGCTTCCTCATCCCATCGTGTCGCCTCTGTCATCTCAGAAGGTTTAAAGAAGACCGGCAACGGCTTATCTATCTTGGGAGCAATTACCTTGCGGGTAATATCCACATTCACTTTCCCTATGCGCAATAAGAACCGATAGAAAGAATGCAATGCACTTAACCTACGACGTACACTCCGCGCCGAGTTATGGTTCTCGTCCATCATTGCAACGAGCCATTCCCGAACATCGGCCTCAGAAACCTTAGTCGGGTCATACTCCGTAGGATCCCAACCTAAAAAGAGACAAAAGTCACGAAGGTCATCACGATACGCATTAACCGTTGCGGTGGAGTACTTTTTCTCGATGCTAATATAATCGAGAAAAGCCTGAATCATTTTATCTCCTTGCCTACACCCTGTTCTGCTTCAAACGGGAACAGGCCGAATAACTCGGCATCAATACGATCGGTTACCCAACGGAAATCTTCCGGATTATTGCCAAACTTACAGGTATCGCCCGGTATGATAAGTAACTTACCCTTGTAATCTTTAATCCACTCCTCGTACTTATCATTCAGTCCCTGCAAGTAGTCAATACGCATCGAAGCCTCGTATTCACGACCACGCTTTTGAATTTGAGCCACCAAGTTAGGAATGGAGGAACGGACATAAATCATCAAGTCGGGCATCTTAACCAGCGACATCATTAGGTTAAACAGGTCCGTGTAGTTATCAAAATCACGATCCGACATAAAGCCCTGCTCATGCAAGTTTGGCGCAAAGATACGGGCATCCTCATAAATCGTACGATCCTGAATGATATAATCGCTTGACTTAGATATATCTACAATATCCTGGAAGCGTTTATTCAAGAAGTAAATTTGCAGGTTAAACGACCAGCGAGCCATATCTTCGTAGAAATCCGCCAGATAGGGATTAAAATCTACGGACTCAAAACGAGGCTGCCAACCATAATGCTTGGCGAGCATGTTGGTAAGGGTGGTTTTTCCACAACCGATATTACCGGCAATAGCTATATGCATAGTATAATGATTTTATCTGTTACTATTTAAAATGTTCTTCCGAGAAGAGACCAAATAACTGAGCATCTATTTTATCTACAATCTGACGAAAATCCTCGGGGTTATTCTCAAAGTCCATATCATCCGAATCTATCACTAACACCCTACCTTCATACTGATGGAAAATAAAGTCCTCATACCGTTCGTTCAAATCCTTTAGATAGTCAATCTGCATGCCCTTCTCGTATTCACGACCTCGTTTTTGGATTTGTGCAATGAGAGCAGGAACGGATTTACGCAGATAAATCATCAAATCCGGCAAACGCATCAGGCTCTTCATGTGACGGAAAAGTTCCATGTACGTAGTATAATCCCGCTCACTCAAATCCCCACGGCGGTAGTTATTATTAACGAACACATATACGCCCTCAAAGATACTTCTATCCTGCACAATCGTATGGGAAGACTGCATCACAGCCAACATATCTCTAAAACGTTCCTTGAGGAAATACGTCTCCAAACAGAACGACCAACGAGGAATATCACCATAGTAATCCTCCAAATACGGATTAAAGCCAACACTCTCAAATCGAGGCTCCCAACCATAGTATTTAGCCAACATCTTAGTTAGCGTCGTCTTACCTGCACCAATATTTCCTGCAATCGCAATATACACGTTTTTAAATTTGGGTGCAAAGGTACAAAAAAAAAATCATATTTCAAAATTCTGAGCATAAAATATCAAAAAAAAATATTTTGTGTCAAATAAATTTGCATACTTGCATATTTTTTTGTACTTTTGCAGGCATTTTGCGCGAATATGCGCTCGCCCATATACGTATGATAGATTATATTAAAGGTCAACTCAGCGAATTAAATCCCACTTTTGCAGTTATTGAAGCCGCAGGTGTAGGATATCAAATTAACATCGCCTTACCTACCTACTCCGCCTTGATTGATCAGGTCGAAGTTAAGTTGTATATCACCGAGATTATTCGTGAGGACACGCACGATTTATTTGGATTCAGCAGCAAAGCCGAACGGGAAATCTTTGTGCAACTCACTACAGTTAGTGGCATTGGTGGCAATACAGCAAGGATGATTATGTCTGCCTACACGGCCGGCGAATTGCGTCAACTGATTGCAACAGGCAATAGCAAAGCCTTATCGCAAGTCAAAGGCTTAGGACCTAAAATGGCGCAGCGCATCATCGTGGACCTCAAAGACAAAATACTTAAAATTGACCTGGGAGACGGAGCAACATCTATACCAGATACCGAGTTGTTCCCAGCCGAAGCCAATCCAATTAAGGACGAGGCCGTTAGTGCATTGGTGATGTTAGGATTTACCGCCGCAGCCAGTGGAAAAGCGGTAGATAAGATCCTTAAACAATCGCCTACTTATCCTGTAGAAACAGTAATACGCGAGGCCTTAAAGATGCTCTAATCCCCCTATTGTGCGAATCACCAAACTGCTCATATTATTGCTGATGCCTCTCGCGCTGATAGCGCAGAACCTCAATAGCGACTCCATCCAGCAAGCCGACACTGTTGGACGACTTATGCCTGTGCAATTGAAACAACAGACCGGAGCCAACTATGAGGACCTGATGCGAACCGGCAGTAACATGGACCTTAAGCAGCCGGACAATGTAACCACCGAAGTGGAATACCAACCCAGCACCGGGTACTATGTCGTACATACCAAAGTGGGCGACTTAGATATATCCACACCCTTCCTGATGACGCCCGAGGAGTATAAGGACTATTCCGAAAAGAAATTCATTCATCAGTATTGGCAACAAAAAATAAGCGAGGTTGAGCATGATAACGAAAAGAAATTCGACATTACCGATATGAAATTCAATATCGGTCCTGCCGATAAAGTGTTTGGTCCCGGTGGCGTGCAACTCAAGCTGCAAGGAAGTGCTGAACTGCTCTTTGGCTTTAAGCACCAGTACGTAGATAACCCATCGCTCACCAAGCGCAGCCGCAATAATAATATCTTTGATTTTGACGAGAAAATCCAAGTGAACGTGAACGGTAGTGTAGGTACGCGTCTGAAGATGCAAATGAACTACAACACCGAGGCCAGTTTTGCGGCAGACCAACAGAACATCAAGATTGGTTATAAGGGCGAAGAGGACGATATTCTGCAATCCATTGAGGCCGGTAACGTCAGCCTTGACCTTAATTCCAGTCTAATCAAAGGTAGTCAAGCCCTGTTTGGCGTAAAAGCAGACCTTAAATTCGGACGACTCAAAGTACAAGGTGTAATTAGTCAGCAGAATAGCGAAATGCAGTCCGCATCGTCCGAGGGCGGCGCACAAATGACTAAGTTTGAAGTGCAGGCCGATAACTACGATGAGAATAAACATTTCTTCCTCAGTTATTATTTCCGCGATAACTACGAAAAAGCCATGGCCACCCTGCCCTACATCGCCAGCGGTATAACAATCAACCGTATCGAAGTATGGGTTACCAATAAGCGTGGCAACTACGATCAGGCGCGTAATATAGTAGCATTCACCGATTTGGCGGAGGCGCGAATAGATCACCTCAACTTGCAGCATTGGGCCATACCTCATACCCAGGACATCATGCCTGCCAATAGTGCCAATGAATTGTACGCACAAATCAAGGACGTTGCCGACATACGTGACATACAAAAAGTGACCTCTTACTTGCAAGGCAAAGAAGGAGATCCAGACTGGGGACTGATTGGCGGAGAAGACTACGATAAGATAGAGTCCGCACGATTGCTATCCTCCAGCGAATATACACTCAATGCCGCATTAGGTTATATATCTTTGAAGACTGCCTTGCAGCAAGATGAGGTCTTGGCTGTAGCTTATGAATACACCTATGGAGGAAAAGTCTATCAGGTAGGTGAGTTCTCATCCGATATACAAGGCAGCAGCACAACACCTGTTTCCGGTTCAACCGATTACTCACGAGCACCTAACCTTATCCTTAAAATGTTGCGCAGCAGCAACAACGCCCCTTTGTTCACAGGCGAAACACGTAAAAAAGACAAGTTCGGTACATGGCACTTAATGATGAAGAACATTTATTCATTAGGAGCCAGCAGCATGACCAGCGAGAAATTTGAGTTATACGTCATGTATCGTAATGACTCCATTGGACAGGAAGTGCAGTACTTGCCCGAAGGAGTTAAGACCAAAGGCAAACAACTATTGCGAGTACTGAATGCCGACCGCCTGGATCAAAAGAACAACCCCTATTCCGACGGACGATTCGACTATGTAGAGGGCTATACCGTACTAAGCAGCATGGGACGAGTTATCTTCCCTGTATTGGAACCTTTCGGCAGTTACTTAGCCAGTCAAATTGACCCTTCCGGCACCAACAAGAAACTAATTGATAAGTATTGCTTCCAGGAACTATACGACTCCACCCTTGTGGTAGCACAAGAGATGAGTGAGAAAAACAAGTTCACGCTCAAAGGTAAGTACAAAGGCACGAACGGCAGCGAGATACGTCTCAATGCGATGAATGTGCCACGAGGCAGTGTGACTGTAACTGCCGGTGGTGCTAAACTGATTGAGAACGTCGATTATACAGTGGATTATGCCATGGGTGTAGTCACTATTCTCAACCAATCCATCTTGGAGTCCGGAACGAACGTCAACGTACAAATGGAGAACCAATCCACCTTTGGTATGCAACGTCGAGGCATGTACGGATTGCACTTGCAGTATGACTTCAATAAGGACTTCTCCATCGGTGGAACATTGATGCACCTTAGAGAGACTCCTCTCACGACCAAAGTGAATGCCGGCAGCGAACCTCTATCCAATACCATCTGGGGATTGAACCTCAACTACAAGACCGAGATGATGTGGCTCACTAATCTATTGGATAAGATTCCATGGATAACAGCCACCGCTCCCAGCACTTTCCAAGTCGGTGCCGAGTTCGCTCACCTCATTCCAGGACATAATAAAGATGTCGGCAATGCCGGAACAAGCTACGTGGATGATTTTGAATCCACCACCACCGCTATTGATGTGCATTATCCCAGTGCATGGTTCTTATCCTCTACCCCTACTCGATTTGATGAGCATAAATACAGCAATGATATCCAGTATGGCAAGAACCGCGCCTTGCTCAGTTGGTACGTAGTGGATCCTATCTTTGGTTATCCGCAAACCAATACCCCCACACATATCCGCAATAACAACGAAATCATGTCGGACCACCGCACGCGTATCGTGTACCAACAGGAGATATTCCCCAATAAGCAGAGTCTGGTGAACGAGGACACACGTCTGAGTATCCTCAACCTCACTTTCTACCCCAAAGAACGCGGTCCGTACAACGTATGGACCGGCACGAATGACAGATTTGTTTCTCAATACAATAACGCTGGTGAGTTGAATGACCCTGATACACGTTGGGGTGGTATGATGCGTCGTCTGGATAATACAGACTTTGAGCGAGCTAACATTGAATACATCGAGTTCTGGCTCATGGACCCGCAACTCACTTGCGCTAATGGAGAGACCAATCTCAGAAATGCCAAACTATATATCGACTTAGGTGATATCAGCGAAGATATCCTGCGGGATGGTAAGAAGAGTTTCGAGCATGGACTGCCCGTTAATCCTAATGATGAAAGCATGGTAGAGACCACGGTTTGGGGACGTGTACCACGAACCACCAGCACCACCATCGCCTTCAGCAATGAGTCCGGAGCACGAGATGCACAGGATGTCGGTCTGAACGGACTAAGCACCACACAAGAGTTTAACTTTGAATACAACGGCACTAAACCTTACGCCGATTACGTAGCGCACATGCGTGGCACGGTAACAGACGATCAGACCATTCAGCGGTGGAATAACGATAAGTTCTCGCCATTCAATGACCCTGCCGGAGATAATTATCATTACTACCGCGGTGGCGATTATGACCAAGCGGAGGCATCTGTTTTAGATCGCTATAAACATTTTAATGGCACCGAAGGAAACTCACCCGAATCCGGAGGAGACAGCTATGGTACTGCCTCTACCCTGACACCGGATATTGAAGATATCAACCAGGACAACACGCTGAACGAATACGAGAAATACTACGAGTACATGGTTGAACTCAATCCGAGCAAGATGATGGTGGGTCAGAACTATATATCCGAGAAGATGGAGACCGATGTCACCCTGCGGAACGGCAAGACCGAACATGTAACGTGGTATAAGTTCAAGATTCCTATTCGTGACGAACAACGCACCACCGTCGGTTCGATTCGTAACTTCAAGTCCATCCGATTCATGCGTATGTACCTCACGGAGTGTACCGATACTACTACCCTGCGTTTTGCCTCTATGGACCTAGTGCGTGGCGAATGGCGTCAATACCACAAGGGACTGTATTTCAATAGTCAGAAACAAGTGTATAATATTGATACCGTCACCAATGCCTCCTTGGATGTACAGGCTGTTTCAATTGAGCAAGATGGTAAGCGTAGCCCTGTTAACTATGTGCTACCTCCCGGCGTGAGCCGTCAGACCGACCCCGGTCAGGCACAGTTGATTGCTCAGAACGAACAAGCTCTCGTCATGCGTGTACATAACTTAGGTCGCAACGATGCCAAGGCGGTCTATAAAGGAACAACCATGGACATCCGTAACTATAAGAAACTGCAGATGTTCGTGCATGCCGAGGCGATTCCAGGAACAGAGGAATTAGAGGATGACCAACTAAGCTGCTTCATCCGTCTCGGAACGGATATGACTAATAACTACTACGAGTATGACCTGCCACTGAAAGTGACGCCCGAAGGCATTCATTATAATAACGATGATGAGAACGACCGTCGCAAGGTATGGCCTGCCGAAAACGAAATCGACATCCCGCTCAAGATGCTCACCGATGCCAAGACGGCTCGCAATAAAGCCAAACGATCCGGCACAACCGGTGTGAGCAACACCATTCCTTATGTGATATATGATGACCGTTCCGGTAAGGGACAAAACCGCATATCGGTCATTGGTAATCCGACCCTTGAAGATGTAGAATACATCATGATTGGTGTGCGTAACCGCAATACACAAGAGGACCTCAATGGTGAGATATGGGTGAACGAACTACGATTGAGTGAGTTTGACGAAGAAGGCGGTATGGCAGCCATGGCGAATGTAGCATTAGGCATTAGCGACATCGCTCAACTCAATGTATCCGGACGCGTGGAAACAACCGGTTATGGTAGTATTGAGAGCAATGTGCAGGGACGTAATATGGATAATTACTACGAGGTACAAGTCAGTGCCGCTTTGGAGGCAGGACGACTATTCCCCGAAAAAGCCAAACTCCATATCCCACTCTATGTAAGTTACGCCAAAAACGTATCTTCGCCTAAGTACGACCCCACCGATACGGATATCAAATTGGATGAATCACTGGATACATACACCACCCAGCACGAGAAAGACTCTATTAAGGCCCTCGCCAATACGGAACAAGAGTCTTTATCATGGAGTTTAACTAACTTCAAGGTAGATATCCATTCCAAGAAAAAGAACATGTTCTATGACCCGGCTAACTTCTCGTTGTCGGTAGCGTTCAATAAGCAGAACCAAACCAATCCGGAGATTGAAAAAGACTTTAACTCCGATCATAAGGGTTCATTCAACTATGCCTATTCATTCAATCCTAAGCCATGGGAGCCATTCAAGAAAATGGATAAGGTAAAGAACGTCAAACTGCTCACCGAGTTCAATATCTACTACTTGCCGCAGTCATGGAGTTTCAACACCAATATGCATCGTACGTTCAGTCATCTCAAGATGCGTAACTTCAACCAAGTGGATGCCGGAGAAAGTGCTAATAACAATCAGGATTTGAGTTTCTCCAAGGACTTCACTTGGGATCGTAACTTTGACTTCAAGTACGACCTGACCAAGAATATGAAGTTCAGTTTCCATACGGCGATGAACTCAACGGTGGACGAAGGCTACTACACGCCGGAGATTATCAAGGACTATAATTTCACTCACGATTACTACGAGGCATGGAAAGATACCATCAGTCGCAGCCTGCGTAAGTGGGGTTCGCCTTATACCTATCAACAGGTCTTCACGGCATCGTGGAATGTACCATTCAACCGCATCCCATATATGGAATGGTTGACGGCTAATGCATCGTATAACGGCACCTATACATGGAATAGAACAGCCTCCTCTCGGTCGGATACCAACTTTGGTAATACGGCTCAATCGTCCCGTTCATGGCAAGTGGATGGACAGGCTAACTTAGAGACCCTCTATGGTCATTCTAAATACTGGAAGAGTCTTAACCAACGAATGGCCAACCGTTCGTCCAGACGTCCATTCCGTCCCAAGACCTATGCAGAGACAGTGGAATTGAAGGCTAATGAGCCTATCGAGATAACCCACAACCTCAATTCGGAGAACCTGCTCGTCACGGCAGTGGACGCCAAGGGCAAATCCGTACATATCCGTTTCAAAGCCAATGGGCCTACTAAGATGACCGTCACCGGCAAGACCAATGTGAAGGATGTCACGATTACTGTGGCTACTAAAGATCCTAACCAACGGACTCCTGCTGAATTAGCAATGGACTTTGCTGCATACTTCGGAACGATGGTGCGCCGCGTACAAGTCACATACCGCAAGACGGATGCTATGACCGTTTCCGGATTTAGTCCG
The DNA here is from genome assembly GCA_018066175.1 of Candidatus Colicola equi. Classification (GTDB taxonomy): domain Bacteria; phylum Bacteroidota; class Bacteroidia; order Bacteroidales; family Paludibacteraceae; genus Colicola; species Colicola equi. The sequence continues at coordinate 19,996 of JAGHRV010000024.1, forward strand.
CAGATTGGTTTCTTTGGTCAGTACCACGATAGTGGCTCCACTTATGCTCCGGGATGGGACTTCGGATTTGGTTTCTTCCCCAAGGACTATATGTCTCGTGCTAAGGACCGCGGATGGCTGGTAATGACCGACTCGGTGGCACAACCTTCTACGTTGGCTTCGTCTTCGGACTTTGACTATAAGATTACATTGGAACCCTTCCCCGGATTTAAGATTCAGGTGAATGGTAAGCGGTATGAGGCACAAACCAACTCCATGCTATATGTGAATGATCCAGATATAGGCGGACATCGTCTGCAAGAAAACATGACCGGTTCGTTCAACGTCACCCAAGTGGCTATTGCTACAGCGTTTGAGAAGATTGGTTCGATTAAGAATAACTTTGCCTCCAAGACCTTTGACCGATTCTTGGAGAACCGCGACCGTATGGTAGAACGTCAACAGGCGCGTTATCGCAATGTACTCTACCCCAATACCGGCATGATAGCCGATACTCTGCGCGGAACGACCTTTGACCCGTCCATTGGTTCTGTCAATCGCAACTCAGCCGATGTATTGGTGCCGGCCTTCTTATCCGCTTATACCAAACAGGATATCAATAAGATGAGCTTCAATCCATTCATTAGCATCCTGCGCGTCATGCCTAACTGGAGTGTTAACTTTGATGGATTGGGACGTATTCCTGCCATCAAGGAGCATTTCCGTTCCATCACACTCACGCACGCCTACACGTGTAAATATGCAATAGGTTCGTACACGACCTATTCGACATGGGTGGGCGCAGGCGATGGCAGCGATAAGACCTTAGGATTCCGTCGCGATGCAGTATCCGGCGCACCTATTCCTTCTGCCGCTTACGATATATCATCCGTGAGCATCACCGAGTCCTTCTCGCCGTTGATTGGTTTGAACATGACCCTCAAGAACTCACTCAGTTTCAAGGGAGAGTATCGCCGTCAACGTACATCCACGCTTAATATCAATGCCGTTCAGATTACCGAAGGCCATACCGATGAGGTTGTGATTGGTGCCGGTTTCACCGTTAAGGACCTGCATTTCACCGCCAAGGCTAAGAACGGCGCTCAGCGTAAGGTTTCTAATGACCTCAAACTGACGGCTGACTTCTCGTATAAGAATGTATCTACGTTGCTGCGTAAGATTGAGGAGAACCTCACTCAAGCAAGTAATGGTAATAAAGTATGGGGATTGAAGATTAGTGCCGACTACGTTATTTCTCAGAAAGTTAGTGTTCAACTCTTCTACGACCACCAATCCACTATTCCGTTGATTTCGTCCTCTTATCCGATTAAGAACGATAACGTCGGCATCAATGTCAAGCTCATGCTCACCCGCTAATCAACAGAAAGAGATGTGATTAATAAGAGGAAACTTCTGGATTACTTCACTTTAATTACTTTGTTTCAGAGAAGGGAAGTTCGTCTTGCGGATGAATGTAATCAATTGCTTTCTTATTGCTAACTACCGAATGACCTAACTCCTTTTCTACTGACTTACGCGCATCCTTTGCCACCTTACCTCCACGTTTAGCGACTTTAGCATTAGCAGCTAACCCTATCGGATTTTCCTGTTGACTTATTTCTGTAGCAGTCGCCTCCGCTAAGCCATTAAGCATAAGTTCAATATTGGTCATATTGTCGCGCAAGTTCTCCTTGCGCAACCCCTTGTGATGCTTATACTCTCGCGTCGTCATTCCTGACCATTCTCGGGTAATAATATCCGTTAAAAGAGCAAACTGTTTATCATCATGAATCCCTCCACGCTGCCACTCGTCTGTCAATCCTTTGCGAATCTCAATGGATTTAACACGTTGGTTAATCCAATTCTCTGAATATCCCAAACGACGATAATCGGCTACCATTTGCTGCAGGCTACGTTCCGGATCTTGCATTTGATTAAGCCGCTCGGCTCCTACAGCAGCCAACCATTGCTTGATGGGCTCTGCTTTCTTGCTTGGCACGGACTGAATCAAACGTAAAATTTGCTCTGTATCAGCCACATCAGTAAGGTAACGTTTACCATCTGTGTGAGAGGTCATTTTCAGTTGGTTACAATTTGTAACCGACTCGTTTCCTTCTTTCACAAGGCGATTTTTGAGGACCTTCCAATAGTTGCGTGCTAATTGATAATCAGCACTTTCAGTTAATACTTGGATAACATCTACAATAGAAAAGAAGTACTTCTCTTGTTCGTCATCCCACACAACACGCACCTGTTGTGTCTCAAACTGTTTTATTATTTCTTCTTGAGCCATATCTTATTCTTTCTGTTATCCGTTTTACATTTTGTGAGTGCAAAGGTACAAAAAAAATCTGATATACGCAAGTTTTGCACCAATTTTTTTCAACTATTTTTGTCATAAAAAGTTAATAATCGTACATTTTGAGGTGAAGGATGTTTCAGGTAAGGATCAGGCAAGGGTCAGGCAAGGATGCGAGGCTAAAAAATGTCCAAACCATTTCCAAAAAATCTTAATAATAGTAAACTTTTTAAGTGTCTAATAAGTGTTTAGAGGGTGTTTAGACACTGTCGACCGACCCTCGACCCCCCAAAAGCACCTGTAACATAGACTAAAATCTTAATAATAGTAAACTTCTGTGATGTTCACTTCTGTGATGTTCACTTTTTTGTGAACAAGACCGAGGTGGAATGAGAGTGTGTTAACTAATTTGATAACAGATTTATATAGGAGTGATGAGAGGATGAATGGGTAAGAGGATAAGACAGTTGGTCAGTTGGTCATGACCAACTTCGACACGGAGGGGGAATGCTGCATACATGTGCCTTGCAAGGATGGGCTTTATATCCTAGTAGACTAACGCGGCAATCAGGCAGTAATCACACGGAAATTACGCGGAAAACATAGGCAAACAAAAGCGATGCGAGGCAGAGAACGAATTGTTTTCTGCCTCGCAAAAGGTTAATAAGAGGAAATAAAATACTCCCAATCAGAGTCAGATACACCATTTTGCTTTTCTTTTGACATAATTAAAAAGGGATATTAGTTTGTTCTTATACTTAATAGGATTTTGTTATCGGTATTATCTGCTTTATGGGTTCAATTTTTGTATATAATCGCGAACGACGTATGGGGACATCTATGATTGGCTTAATTTGGTGGATTATTTGTGTACATTTGTCATTATAGCACTTCTCATTAGTTAATGTATCTTCACCACTTATAAATGCTTGCTGTGGAGCTATAGAGAATGCTTGAATTGCTCTTATGTCAAACGGTATAGAAATACATGATTTGCTTAAGTCATCTTGATTTCGAGGAAATAAAAACAATCTTCTTTCATTCTCATATGCAAAAGATGTTCTCTTCAAGGACATTAATCTAACATATTGCCTTTCATTGAATTTATCAAAATATTGGTGGTACATCATTGGATTAGATGTTATAGATTGTATGTCATCCGTTGACAAATAAACAACTTTACTTAGATACATATCAATGTTCAATAACTGTGTACGTTGGTACAAACTACGTAGTAGTAAACCCACATCAAATGTCACCTTAATAGTAGGTTCTTTCCCTTTTGTATACATATACCAAGATGCCTCTTCATTTAATTGGTCATTTCGAAAACAAGCACAATAAATTTTAGGTTGTATATATCCAAATGCAGAATAATCTGTTTCTAAAAAATATTGCTCATAGGGATCTGCCCATAAAGCAGGAGATGCAAAAGTTAGTTCTTGTTTCTGCAACATCGGCAAGACTCTTGACAATGGCATGTAACGATAAAAGGACTTTCTAAAAGACGGCATATTAACTAATTCAACTCCAAACATTTGTTTTATTTGTCGAGATGTAAATAATACTTTTTTCATTGTTGCAATAATTATTAGTTACTTTTTACCTACTCTCTTCTTGGATTTTCGGCATTCTCCATTGTTTTACAATAATTTTCTGTCACCTCTCAATAGATGACAACACAAAGATACGAAAAAAAATGTAAACAACCAAATTATTTAGAACTTTTTTAAGGGATATTTTATCTTCTTACTGAGTAATAAAAAAAATAGTCCTGAATTTCTCAGAACTATTTTTTATATTTGCCACTTAGCCCTTTTCGTAGACACAGCCACATTAGGGAGGCAATACTAATCTTATTTGCCTTATGTACCTTGTTCCATCTTTTTGTTCACCAATGAAACGGTGATATACTTCTCTCTTGACTTTTCCTAAACATGTAGACAATTTTGATAAATTAACCCAACAACACAGTTAGTAAGATAAGAATTATGCAAACTACAACTACGAGTATAAACCAATTCAAATCTTCTCGCTGTTTAGTTGATTCCGAATTGGATACTAGTCCAAACGGAAGAACATATGACGAATCGATTTTTTGAATTTTCAAACCAACTGCATCAATTTCATAATTAGCAAGTGCATCTTTTGTAAAAAATTTATGAACTTCGTAATCATATTTTCCAAAGCAAATTTCACTTATAAAAACATTTATTTCATCTATATAAACTTGCTTTGCAATATTATTATCAATGGGCAATATTGTATCTCCACATGTTTCCATCATCTCAAGAATTCTTCCACGATATTCATAACGTTCACCAACATCGGACACAGAAAGTGTTGAAGACAGCATAATTTCCGCTATTGTATGCACATCCTTTCTAATGTTAGACAGACCTTCTTGTATTAGCGTAGTATTATTTCCATATTGAGTGCGCATCAATTGAATAGCCGTAGGGAAACAATGAGATAGATTTTTACAATCTTTTGGGATTTCACCTATTTTAGTTGTTCTTGCTTTAAAATAAATGAGATAAAAATATGCCTCCCAACTATTTGGATCTTTCATTTCAATCTCTGTATAGTATCTGCATGCATTTTCGGTGTTGTCAGAATCTTTTGCTCTACGCGCTAAAGTATATAACTTTTGCAATTCTTCTGAACTATCAATTTTAACGGATCCTTCAACAGCAACAGTACCTTCAACCGATACCGTTCCTTCTACCATCATTTTTTTTGCTTCTTCAACGGAGTATTTTGTTCCGCAAGCTTGGCAAACAAATACGCCACCTTCTTTCACAAGGTCTTGGCTACCACACATTTCACATTGTAAACGTTTCATTTTATTTTTTGATTTTATTGGATATAAAATTAGTTACTATTATCATCAATACTTCAAAGCCAAAACATAATATTTCTATTAAAAGCACCCAATTATCATGAAACTGCTGAGGCATGAAGCATCCGATTACAAATTGAATAATACCAATTACGACGAATAATAAAGTAAGAGAGATTCTATAGGCATCTCGCAACGCCATTTTATATAACAACCAAATAAAAATAGTTGTAATCAAAATTACTCCACTATTGACCGACATATTAAATGTGTCATAAGCCGACACAATTAAGCCAATTACAAAGTTAAGCACTAGGAGGAGAACTCCAATGATAAGTGTAAGATGTTTCATACCATTATAAAATTTGAGGTGGAACAGGTGGTGGTGTTTGTTGATTGAGAAGAGTTGCCAATTCTGATACCTGACTTATGGGTAGCCAATTAGGCATTCCGGCAGTCCACACCAATGTGTTACTATCTACTTGACCTGATGCAATATAGGCGGCAATTGATTGTGGTGTTTGGTTGCCAATTTGTTGCCCATTCATATATACGAAATATGTAGTTTGAATTGGTGGCGGTGTTTGAGGATTGGTATTCATCACACTATTTGCTACTTGCCCCAAAGATGTTCCTGCGACAGTACCTGCACCTAATCCAACACCCATTGCCATCATCTGACCACCTGCACCCGTGTTGCCAGCAGCTGTTTCCAACACATCAAAACTGCGCTCCATTTGATACACATCTCGACCCGTAACTTTCAATCGAGCAACAGTATCTTTGGCCTCTTTAAGTTTAACTATACTTGGGTCATCTTCTGGAACATTGATAGACATAATATTGAAATCCACCAACTCAATTCCATATTTGGCAAATGTCATATTGATTTGAGTTTGACAATATTCTGACATTTCAAGTAAGCGGACATTAATATCTAACACAGATACGCCTTCTGTTGCAATTTTTTGAGCAAGGAGAGTACTGAGTTGTGCAACAACTTTACCTTTGAAGTAAGTCTCAATCTTTTCGGCAGTAAAAGATGTCATATTCCCAATAAGAGACTCCAAGAACACACGTGGCTGAGAAATACGGATACCATATTGACCAAATGCACGTACAGGAACAATAATGTTGTACTTAGGATCTTCCAACTGGACGGGTTGAGGTGTGCCCCACTTAACATCCAATTTAGTGGTTTGACTAATAAACCATACTTCCGCCTTAAAGGGAGATTCACTTCCAAAAGGAATGTTTATTAACTTATTAAGGATTGGGATGTTTTCATTTTTGATGGTATATGTTCCTGATGTGAACTCATCACAAATTTGGCCTCCTTTGACAAACAAAGCAGTTTGTGCAGGATAAACAACTAATTGGGAACCTATCCGTAAATCTTCGGAGGGGAACTTGTAAACGAACTCATTGTCGTTCATTTCACATTTTACTACATCAATCAGTGCCATATATATTTATTTTTTTGCAAAATTATTACTTTCTTCACACATATAACGTTCTTGTTACTTCTTGTTTGAGTATGGGAACACAAAAAAAGCGCAGACCTCTTGTTGCTTACTCGCAAATCGAGGTCTTCGCATTACCTAACAGTTCAAATAAACAACAGGAAACCTACGCCGATATGATAAAAGCACATGCCTGCATATACACAGACACGAGCATGAGAAATATCATACCCATAGGCATCTACTGCTACTTTGGCTTTGAACTGTATCTGAAAGTTGCGAAGTTTCGATTTGCCCAACGCAAAGCGTCAATAAACGCTATATTATGTCTTTTTTTCGGCATTACTACCGAAACGAAACCTACCCTTTATTGAGAGACACTACCCTCCAGCGTAGAATTTGAGTGCAAAGATACAAAAAAAAATTGATATATGCAAATAAAAAATGAAATTTTATATAAAAACATTTTGGGGTAGGTAGGGCAAGTAGGGCAGGTATTTTCCATAAAGTATATATATTTATACACCCCTCACGCATGAGCAGGCAGTATATATTTATAAAGGTTTACCAATTTTACCTGCCCTACTTACCCTACCTGCCCCAAAAAGCACCTAACGTTTAGTGTGTAACGTTTAGC
>JAGHRV010000083.1 GCA_018066175.1 Candidatus Colicola equi
GATGGCTTGTATCGTCTCAAGTTAGGTCAGATAGAGAACCTGCAAGCAGAGGGCAAGACGCTGACGGAAGAAATGAAGGCGATTAAGGCACGGATTATCAAAGACCATCCGAAGATGGCGGTAACGCATAATTACACGCTCACCTATAAGGGCCCTTTGGCGGAGTTAAAGAAGTAATCAATTAACCAATTAACCAATTATCATTATGAAGTACGAAAAAATCAAAGAGCAGGACATTGTGTCCACGTTTCCGGCAGTAGATGCCGTAGTATGTAACCTCGTTCTCGACCAGGTGATGGGATTAGCGGATGACCCTGAGAACACACCTTTGCAGCGGTACAGGACAATATGTTTATTAATAGGGTCGTTGCGTGATTTAGAGCGTCAATCTAAAGCGGAGGCGTTGGCGTATCTGCGCACGAACCATCTATACGCTTTTGAGCCTATTGACTTTAATACCGAGTGGCGACATATAGCCAGAACACTTACCAACAATAAGCAGGAAGGCACATATAAATTAGTGGATGGCTGCAAGATTAAGGCTTACACGTTTGCAGAGTTCAAGAAATTGCGCCGGAAGGATGAGATACTAAATGCGAAGGTGGCGATGAGCGACAAGGTATATGCTCAATTTGAGACGTTGTTAAAAGATATAGCGCAACGGACTAAGACACTGATGTGCAAGAAAGAGAATGCGAAAGTCAAGCCTAGTCTTGTGTTAGACCATATCTGTTTTGAGGGAGATATTCAAGGAGTAGAAACCCTCATATAACAAAAATTATGCCAAAGGGGGTTAGTCTTTCCCCTATGGGGAAAGGCTGACCCTATGTGCATCCTATATGCACGTAATATGCATCGTATATGGAAAAGATTTTTTGAAAAAAGTGACAAAAAGGGCAATTTTACGAATTTATGAAAAGAGCAGAAAAAGTATATAAAGAAGACAAAAATGGTGTTTTGATTGTTCGTGCCTTTATGCTGATTAAAGGTTGTGTTTATCATCCATCAGATAAATGGTGGTTGCTGCATGAATATTATCAATGGTTAGAAGCGCAGCGAGAGCTAAACCGACTATATGGAGACAAGCCAACCAATTGGATTTCTGATAGCCACCAATGGTCGCAGATTAAGTTAAAGAGTATGCGCAACATCGTAGCTTTTGTGCGCAGCCATTATGCCACGCGAGATGACATGGATAGCCCAACGTCACCATATTATGGATTCTTAAATAATTTATTTGGGAAGGATAATTGGAATGAATAAAAATTATAGTAATATATCGGACAATTACTATGAGCCGGTAGGTGATGAGTTGGAGGGTGCTTGCGAGCACACCGATAAAGGTTATTTTGACGATACCCCTATTTATTACCACGAATGAAACTGATTATTGACACAAAAGAGATGGAGACATTAGGCTTGGAGGTTCGCGAGATAGTGATCCTTCAGGTGCTGCGTGTGTTGAGCCATGATAAGCCATGGAAAGGGTCTTATTATGAATTAGCACGTATCTGTAAATGTGGCAATAGGATGACTATCCAAAGAGCCGTTTCTAAACTGATTGAATTGGGGTGTGTTACAGAGAGGGTTGGCGGTTTAATGGCACAAAATGAGCCAAAAATGGCACAAAATGTGCTACCGATAGCACAAAATGAGCCAAAAATGGCACAAAATGAGCCAAAATCTAAAAGAAAAGAACCAAAAGAAAATATAAATAATAATTATAATAAGAGTGTGTGTGAGAATAATATATACGCGCCCGCACGCACTAATAATTTTTTGGTTAATAATTTTACTCCTCCTACTTGGGAAGAATGGCGGGACTTCGCTAATAGTAAAGAGATACCTTATGTGACCTTTAGGAAGGCTTGGGCGTATTACGTGATGCGAGGTTGGAAGGATGTGGCAGACTGGAAGGCAGCACTTTATTATTGGGATTTAAGGGATAGAAGGTAGAAAATGCTATGAATTTTGGAGGAATTATATTGATGTTGAATTATATCTTTAGATTGATTCCCACAAAATAACTACGAGGAGTAGCCGGTCCGTAGATATAACCGGCATCCTTATTCATACCCTTATCTAAATCGGGTTGGAAATGATCTAATAGGTTCTTCACACCGGCATTTATCTCCAACGTATAGTTCTTATACAAAGGTATTTCGTATGCAAGTCTGATATCCCACTCAAAGAAAGGAGAAGTTTCTTTTTCTTCATCTTGTGGTATATATCCAGCGTAATGTTGCACCAACATATTGCCCGTCACTTTGCCGTTGGTGGTAATATTTAGCCCCTTGACAGGGTGCACATTCACAATAAAGAACCCATAGTGGTCAGGCGTGCGGAACATGCGTTTTTGCGGAGCAATGGTCGGACTCCATTGAAAATCTTTTATGTAGCGGCTTTGCTCATAGGTGTATCCTATTTGAAGCGTGAACACCCTGCCATACCCCACTTTACCTTCTATGTTCAATCCTGCCACCCATGCTCCGGAGGCATTAACACGCGTGAGCAACAAATTTCCTTGCTCGTCATGTCCGTCCTCACGCAAAGCAAACACATTGTTGAGTTGGGTGAAGAATCCTTCTGCCGTAAGGTTAAAGTCCCATTTGCCGAGGGACTTATACCAATCGACACTTAACGTGACGGAGTGACTGCGCTCCTCTTTGAGATTGGGATCAAGCGAAATCAGATGTACTTCACCACCGACTGCTCCAACATGCAAATCTTCATCGTAAGTCTGCGGGGCACGATACCCGCTTGCATAACCGACACGCAGAATCAAGTCGTTGATAGGCGTGTAGCGCACACTGGCACGTGGTGTAAAAACAGGTTTCTTGAGCAAACTATGTTTTTCTAATCTTCCACCTATCAATATAGACCACTGAGTATTTTTCCATTCGTTTTGCACATACCCGCCATAGAGGTGTACCGTCTGCCATAGATTGCGATTATATCCTAATATTTGGTCGTGGAGTTGATTAAATGAGTACTCTATACCTGCACTCAAATCGGCCGGCATCTTGCCACAAGGATACGAGAAGCGATATTGTCCGCCTACTACGGCCGTGATATCCTTAGATTGACCATAAGCATTCGGGTTACGATTCGTGCCAAAATAGCTTTCACGAGCCGTGTGTTGAAACGAAGCGTATGGTGTTACACTATGCCTATTATCAGCCGTGTAATAATCCCAACGAAGACTTCCGGCATTGATATTATGCTTGAGTTGCTCTGTGAGAGGCGATTCGTGAGGTTGTAATGAGTCAATACCATAACCGCCGCGGCGAAACTCGGTAGTGTGGTGATACTCGGCAGTTATTTTGGAATAATCAGAGGTCTTGAAGAAACTGCGAAAACCAAGTGTTGTCGTTTGCAGTTTAGGTATATCACTATAACCATCACCATCTCGGTCATATTGTTTTCGGTCGCGATGAACACCAAAGAGATACACCCCCACCTTCCCATTAGGGGATAGAACAGAGGCATTCAAATTAGTATTGATATCAAACGAACCTGTCTCGGTAAAGGCACTTTGGTTACTTAGGTTGATGTAGTTGCGGCAAGGTTCTTTGGTAATGATATTCACTACCCCACCTATGGCATTGGCGCCAAACAAGGCACTACATCCTCCACGAATTACTTCTATTCTATCCACCATGCCGGTAGGTATTTGCTCCAAACCATACACACTGGCAAGAGAAGAGAAAATGGGTCGTGAATCAAGCAAAATTTGACTGTATTGTCCTTCCAAACCATTGATACGCAGTTGAGGTACGCCACAGTTGCAGCATGACATCTCTACGCGCAAGCCGGGTTGATAATTAAGCACATCTGCCATGGAGTTAGAACCGGTATTTTCTATAACAAGTGGCGAAATAACATTGACTATGGTTGCTACTTCTTTCTTCTTACTAGCGTATTTATTGGCAGAAATGACCACATTATCCAACAAATAACTTGCCTCATCCAGACTCACGTTGCAAATATAGGTGGAGTCGGCAGTAATTTGAACAGGTATCTCCTGCGTTTTATATCCGACAAGAGAGAAGATTATGGTTTGAGCCCCTAATGGTACATTTTTCAGGAAGTAATGCCCACTCTCGTCGGTCATACAACCGATGGCAGTACCTTTTAGTTGAACATTGATATATCCCAAGTGTTCTTGGGTGGCTGCATTTAGCACATGTCCCGTGATATGGGAATCGGTTGCAGCATATAGTTGTATGGCGCACATACATAATGTAGCCATACAAAATGATTTTTGTATTGTTGACATATTATATCGCGATTAAGACCTCTACTTATGGATAGAAGTCAAATGATTAAAATAAAAAAATGATTAAGCAATAAATATGCCTACAGGCGGTGCTCGCCAAACAAAATGAACACCATGAAGTTGCTCTGCAAGACAATCTTGTTCATTACCAATCGTCCCAATGACGTAGTCTAAAAGACTACAATCGGTTGTTTCTGATGATTCTGTAAAGACGAAATTGTTATGGATATTGGCAATTAGATTAACTTGCCAAACCGTATGTCCTCCGTCATCAGATGTATGGTGAGACGATTTGTGTATATGAGAGTGAACGATAGCCACTCCATTCACAATATGCGAGTGAACAAAGCAATTTACATCAATATAGTACGTAGCAAAAAGTAACAGTAAACTTACTGCTAATCCACGTTTATATGATGTGCTAAAGATTCTCATTATTTAAAATATAGCGTCCAGCCTAATGTTTGTTTATTTCTAAGAGTGCAACGTTGGCCGATGACTGAGTGAGGGTAACGGTGCCATTTTGAGCCTCTTGAATCTCGTTTGTATAAGCATTTTTAACAAGGTGTCCATTCCATGAATCGGGCACTTTGATTGGTGCTCCCACTACCGGCTTTAGAGCGATAACCACTTCGTCCGTATCTATGGTACGATAACACGTCGTACTATCAAGAGTTGTCTGTTGACCGGCTCCTACTGCAGGATGACGTTGCCTCCATTGTCCAAGTATTTGGTAGTGTTGCAATAATGGTGCATTATGATTGTTCCAATCGTAATCACTACGAAAAGCCTGTGCAGCATCCACGTTAAAGCGTGCATCGCTCATCGTACGTGCCACTTCATCTCCATAGAATATTTGTACCGCTCCAGGGGCTAGTAGAAATGATGTAGCACAGTCCTCCATTCTATCCATTGCTGCATCGCGAAAATAGGCATTATTCAGATAAGAGAACGGCATCCAATTGTTCCATTGCTGCATCGAATCGGCATATTGCTGCCACACGGCCGTTATGGTATTGAGATTACCATCCTTAGGGAAGAACATATTAACCATGGATGCGAAACCAAGTGCTTCGTATTCAGGAAGCCGTGTAATGAATGCTTCTTCGTGGTCTCCAGTAAAATAAATAGGTTCAGTCCATTGCGCCGCCTGGTCATTGGGGTGATTATGTCTCCAATCTTGCAAAGCGGCATTACAACTGTCGTATAACTGTTTCCAACGTGCAGGATGGACATACTCTACCACGTCACAACGATAGCCGTCAATACCAAACTCGCGCACCCATGCACTGATGTATAGTATTTGATATTCGGATGGAGCAAGAGGCATATTCTTGCGCAATTTCTTCATTTCAGGCCACGTCCAGTCATCGTTGGTATCTCCTTCCTGCTGCCATTTATGCAACCAAAAAGTAGGCACATCGACAGATTGTGTTTTTTCCGTGAGCACATCGGGCAGTCCATAGAGAGTGGTTTGTAGAGGGTCGGTTGTGTCTTGAGGTCGGCGCAACCAAGCGGTGGTGAACCAATTAGGGCTATCATACACATCGTTTAAAAATTGGAGATATTCCTTGCCTCGTTCGGGTCTCCACTCACTATCTAATAAATCGTTTGGAGCGTAGTTCCATTCGATGGCATCGGCAAAGGTTGGATAACCGACATCGTTGATATTAGCCCCTAACATAACACGAATGCCTTGTGCATGCAGTTCGTTGATAAGCGCCCTAAATTCAGCAATGGTACCAAAGTTCTTGTCCATTTCGGTATAATCCAACGGATAGTAACCATGATAACCATAATGTGGGAAATCATTGACTACCCCACTACCGGAAGTCCATCCATGAATCTGCTCGTATGGGTCGGTTAGCCAAACGACATCTATACCTAAATCTTTAAAATAGCCTTCTTGTGCTTTTTGAAGAAGTCCGGCATAATCTCCTCCATGAAACGTAGACGCGTTTAGTTGTTCGCTTCCGTAGTCCGTACGGCGATTATAGGAGTAATCGTTGGTGGTATCTCCATTGCAAAAACGGTCAGTAAGAACGAAATAGACAGTAGCTTTATTCCACGCAAAGGCATCAACCGTTTTGGAGGAAGTACATGAAGTCAAAAGAAGACTTATTATAAGGGTATAAAGTATTTTTTTCATCATAGAAATATTTGTGCAAAGGTAATACTTTTTTCTGGAATATGCAAATATAAAATGCGATTTCTTTCCAGTAGTCGTATTTTTGACGGTGGTCGACACTCTCTCAAGGGGGGAATTAAAGTGCGTCTAAAGTTTTGTAGCATGTAAGCCTCTACTAAGCCCCACATAATCTCCGCGAAAAGCAAGGCTACCTTACAACCTTTGCCTCCTTCATCCAATCAATAAAAATCTCTCCCATTTTTTTATTCTGCCAGATATGGCTGCCATGATCTTCGCCGGGCAGGATAAGCAGTTCGCCATGCGGAATATGATTAGCAATAAGCCGAGTATGTTCCTCGGCTATCAAATCGTATTCGCCTGCCACAATCAACGCCTTACATTGAATAGTCTGCATGTCTTCAGCCGTCATCTGAGGTTCAAATAACATCATGCGTTGAAGGGGTTCCAATTCAATCGGATTCCCCAAAGAATCAGTTGTTGGTATAAGTGTATGGACATTAGGTACACCTTCCGGAAATATATTTGCTCCGCTGGTGCATATTGCGCTGAATGTACCGGGATGAAGGACTTCTGTCTGGAGGGCGATTATACCGCCATCACTCCACCCAAAAACAGCCGGATGATTGATATTTTCTTCCTGTATCAGATAAGCCACGTCCTCCGCCATATCCACATAGTGATACTCGCCGATAGGACGGTTCATTCCCTGACCACGAGAGTCCATAGCATAAACGAGATAGCCGGCAGAATCAAGTTGCTCTGCCATCACAGATAGATGTTCATGGCAGCCCCCATTACCATGAAGCAAAATGACAGGATTGGCATTCTGTTTGCCCAACACTTGATAATGAATAACTTCGCCTGCACGCTCAAAAGTGCGTATTTCGTCGATATGACGGTTGTGCGAATAGATAATTCCAAACAAGAAAGCACAACTTCCGAATAGCAGGATTAAGGCAGTATTGGCTTGTTTATTCATAATTACATTAACCCATATATGGATTATACTCTATTTCATGTTTAATGGTTGTGGGATAGCCATGTCCGGGATAGACTTTTGTGGCCTTGGGCAGCTCTTCTAATTTCTTGAGCGACTGCATTAACGCCACCGTATCACCTCCCGGCAGGTCGGTGCGTCCAACAGACTCCATAAACAACGTATCGCCGGTAAAGATAACACCCTCTTCCTCAAAGTAGAAACATACAGCATCCTCTTTATGTCCGGGAGTAGGAATGACATGGACGTTGACGTTAACGTTGACGGTGCCTCCTGGCACACCGATAACATTGATATCAATAATCTTAGCATTCGGATAAGTGCGCTTCATATACTCCAGTCCGCATATATGGTCGGGATGGTAGTGAGTAATCAGAATAGCAATGGGAGTAAGTTTATTCTCGTCCAAGTAGTCTTGCACACGTTTCTCTTCTTTCTCCCCATACATACCGGGATCCACTATGAAGCAACATCCATCTTGGGTAGTTACCACATACGTACATTCCCTGTATGGATTGCAATAAAAAGTCTTAATCGTCATAGTCGTGGAATTTGGAGTAGATAAGAGCAGAAGAGTCGAGTGTCCAATAACGAAGAGGGGTTGAACATATATAATCTCTATCTTCGTATATTTTACGGCAAGCAAGATTCGTTTCTGCTACCACCGCATAAATGAGTCGCAAATGCAGAAAATCAAACGCATATTGCTCCAGTTGGTGCATGGCTTGTGCACCTAAACCTTGACCGCGATGCTCGGGAGCGATATACAAACCTATCGCTGCACGGCGGTTGCGGATGTCCAAATCAAATAAATCGGCGCAACCGATGGTAACACCATCTTGCATAATCATCAATCGCAACTGACCATCTCGGTAGATATCTCCGGTGGTAGAAGCTATATAGTCCCGCAAGTCCTGCTGACTAAGCGGATTATGATTGGAGCCATCCGCCCAAGCTGTAGCATCATTCTCCCATTGATAGAGGAAAGGCAGATCGGTAGGTTCTATTTTGCGCAAAGTAATCATGATAGCAGTTTTTGTAACCAGTTTTTCTTAATAGGAATCTCCTGCGGAATAGTTTGCTGATACGGAGTATAAGGTTGGCCCGAACGAATCATTTGGTAGATAACACCCCACTCCGGCAGTCCTCCTAAGTTGCGGTCGTCAATAAAAAGGTCCGCCGTTAGTTTATGCGCCGTCAAACCATCATGGATATTCTCTTCGCCCGGGAAATTAGAATTGACTGCATAGAAATCCACGCCACGTTCGTGGCAATAATCAACGGCCTGCTTGAGCAGATCGCCTTCGCGCACAGACCATAAAATGACCTGGTGACCATCCTTAATGAGTTGTTTAAGGGTTTCGGTAGCAAATGGAATAGGCTTACCTATCTGCGGATAAGCATGCTCCACTATCGTTCCATCAAAATCAACGGCTATCGTCATATCATTGGTATTTAAGATTCAACATCAATATTGCTCCGGTTGCAGTTCCAGGTACATTTTTTTCTCGGTAGGCTTGGTGAAGTACCATCCAATAGCCGATATACCAGCCAGCCATAACATCGACTGATAGCCTCCCATCAGGTAGAAAGCCGCGATGCCCAATACCATGGCATTGCTGACCATAAAGATACGGCGGGCGGCGGAAACATAATAGGCCTGGGTGCGTTCCTCCGACTCCTCCTGCTGCGCCAAGCGCGTGCATACACGCTTATGTAGCCATAAACCTAACGGCATCGACACAATAGCATCCAAGATGATGATGTATTGAATCACCTGGCCCGGTACACTAAGCGGATTAATAGGCAGGACAATATCCTTCATAATTAAGAAATAAGTGACGGTAGCTGCCACAACAGCCAGCACCAACATACCATAGTAGTAAAAATTTAAGCGTTTCATATATTATTTGATTTAGTTCTAACCTTTGTACTCGGTTCGATTGACAATAGATCGACCTAATGTGATTTCGTCCGTATATTCAATATCATTTCCGACCGCCACACCTCGTGCTATCTGACTGACCTTAAGGTCAGGGATAGCCGCCTCCGACTGCATATTCTGAATCTTACGATAGATATAGAAATTCGTAGTATCTCCTTCCATCGTTGTCGGCAAAGCCAGAATTATTTCCTGCAGGTGCTCCGGCACAATACGTGCCATGAGTGAGTCGATTTCCAATTCCTTAGGCCCTACTCCATCCATGGGTGAGATAACGCCACCTAAGACGTGATAGAGACCATTATATTGGCCGGTATTCTCAATTGACATGACATCTCGGATATTCTCCACAACACAAACGGTTGTTCGGTCGCGATGCAGTCCCGAACAGATGGGACAGAGTTCTTGGTCGCTGATATTATGGCATTGGCGGCAGTATTTAATGTCCTTTTTGAGTTTGGAAATAGACAAAGTAAACTGCTCCACTTCGGCATCCGAACGCCGTAAAAGAGCCAACACATGGCGCAAAGCCGACTTACGGCCCATGCCGGGCAGAGAAGCAAATTGATTGACGGCTTCGCCTAATAATATACTTGGATATTCGTTCATACTAATAAATAGGTACTGTTACACGCACCACTTTGCTGCGCTTGGAGTAAGTAGATAAGGGTTGGACATTATCGGTTTGGACCTTGGTGATGTTCTGTATGCCACGGAATTGACAAGGCAGTTGCACTTTGTTCTTATCCTCCAGCCATCCCTCAACAAGTACGTTCTTTTGCTTAGGTACTAACAGGCCACCATGATGTGTGTATTGCGTTTCAAAATGAATCGTAAAATCGGCTTTCTTGAGACGGAATTTTTCAATCCTTTCATCGTCCATATTTAGCAGGTTGAGCCACTCTAAGTCGCTGTCCTTCACCCGAATACTAAAGGGAAGAAAGAGTTTAACATGGATATCCTGCATGTACGTTTGTAGGGATGCAGCATAGTCCACTAATAAGTTCTGAGACTCCACAACTTTGACGATGCCTAAGAAGAAGTCGCGCCTGCGCGTGTATGTTAATAAGGCGTGCTTGGCATCGGGTTTAGTCATCGTCCATCGCGACAGCTCGTCGCTCAAATCCAACAAAGCCGACTTATCAATCTGGGACATCTCCCAAATCTTACGATGCACAATCGTTCCCGAATCAATCGACTGAGCCAAATACTGCCGCTTCGAGTCTTGTTCACCTCCCAATAACCGGTCCGCATGCTCACGAACTAACGAATCACAATAACGCTTGCAGTACCTGCCCATAAACTGAATACTATCCGGCAAAGTAATGTCGGAAGAAGGGATATGTATCACATCGCCTATCATCTGTTCCATGCCCCAAGGCGAGTTCTTGGCATCCATACGTACATCACTTACCACACTATACTGAATAGGTTGTGAGGGATATTCCGCTTGCAGTTGCACATATATCTCATGCAGGATAGCGGCTTTTTTCTTGCGTTTAGACTGGCGCGTCTTCTTAGCCTCCACCGTAGTAGGCGTCAGCAAAATAGGCTGCTCAGACAAAGTAACTACAGCATCCGATTGGGCGAACTCATAAAGAGGCAATTCCTCAGTAGCATAACCGATACAAGAAAGCACGACCAAAGAAGACGAATCGGCATCTACATCCAGCATAAAGTAACCATCCGGATTAGCGGCCGTGCCTAAGACAGGCGATTGCTTCAAATAAATAGTGGCATAGGCAAGGGCATGACCCTGTTCATCCACTACCCTTCCCTTGTATAAAGAAGCCAACAAAGGAACGAAGGCAAGCAGTAGACTCACCAACATAAAAGTCCGCAGATAGGAAGAACGCCACATCATCAATCGTCTTTTTCAAAAAAATCACCGCAAAATTACAAAAAAATTTGCATATATCCAAAAAAAAGTGTATCTTTGCACGTCCTTTTTGAAAAAGAGACACCACAATCGTAACTAAATCTACTTTTTAATATGAAAAATTCAAAAGTATTCTATTCTATTTTGCTGGGTGTTGCATGCCTCTTTTTGGTATATGTATGCATCGATAGCGTAGTTACTCCTATTCGTTTTGAGCAGACTCGTGCGGAGCGCGAAGTGACTGTTGTTGAGAACTTGATTAATATCCGTGCCGCAGAAGCCGAGTTTAAGTTGGTTCATGGCCGCTACCAAGGTGACTTGGATTCGTTGGTTTTGTTCCTGCAAAACACTCCTAAGAAAGAGGTGATGAAAGAGGGAAGTCTGACGGATAAGCAGTTGGAGGCAGGTTTGACAGAACTCAAGGCTACTCGTATCTTAGAGAAAGCTTTGGCTAAGGCTGCTGCTAAACTGAAGATTGACGACAAAGACCAATTATACGCATATATATGGGAGAACGATAGAGACGTACAAAGCAATGGCTTAGCCGGTTTCCGTCGCGACACTATCTATAAGAATATGATTGAGACGTTGTACAAAGGTAAATATACCGCAGAGAACGTAGATCAAATCACGTATATCCCTTATACCGACAAGCTTCGCTTCGAGACCGAATTGAATAATGACTACACCACCTCACAAGGTATCCATGTGCCTTTGATTGAGGTTCGCGCACATTACAATACTTACTTGGCCGACTTAGACAATCAGGAACGCGTTAACCTGATAGATAAAGAGACTAAGTTGGAGCACTATCCCGGACTGAAGATCGGTAGCATTGAGGCGCCGAATAATAACGCAGGAAACTGGGAATAACGTAGACGTAGAGATGAGAATCATTTCTGGCATATATGGGGGGCGCCGAATGACGCCCCCTAAAAATATCACAGCGAGACCCACTACGGACTTTGCCAAGGAGAGTTTATTCAATCTACTGAATAATCGTATTGACTTTGAGGATATTGATATGCTGGATTTGTTTGCCGGAACAGGAGGTATCGGATTAGAGTTTGTCTCACGCGGCGCTCGTTCAGTCACCTCTATCGAGTTGGCCCACACCCAGCAGAACTATATCCTATCCGTCTGCAAACAGTTGGGAATCAATAACTTGACGCTGGTGCGAAGCGATGTGTTTAAGTTCATACATGCTTGCCAAGCACGTTATGACTTCATCTTTGCCGATCCTCCATACGCCTTAGATAAAATCCCTACTCTGCCTGAGTTGGTACTGCCGTTGCTTAAGCCGGACGGACTGTTTGTATTGGAACATGGCAAGGACAATAATTTTAGTGCGCATCCCAACTGTATTGAGACGCGCACATACGGAAGTGTTCACTTTTCGTTTTTTCAAAACTAATTAAACGACATATACCTCGAGCACCTTGGCGGTAGCGTCAGGGGTTAGTTGTATGTCTTTCAGCGATGCCGGCAATAGCACAGCTTCTCCTGCATTCAGCATAACGGGTTCCCCTTCCTCGCCATCCAAGGCTTCCACACGAACCTGACCTTCTGCGCAGATATAAACCACAAAACTGTCCAACTCTGCATAATCACGGTTGATAGACTTATCAAAATGCAGTATATTCGTGCAGAAATGCTCATCTTGCACCAGCGAGGCTGCCGAATTAACAGGATTATCGTAGTTAATGAGCGGTTCCGGTTGAGCCTCGTAATTCAGGCAATCCAAAGCCTGGTCGATATGCAATTCTCGGAGTTTACCATCTAATCCGGGACGGCGATAATCGTAAAGACGGTAGGTTAAGTCGCTTGATTGTTGTATCTCCACCACTTGGGTGCCGCTACGAAGGGCATGTACCAAGCCTGCTTCCACAAAAGCCACATCGCCCTGCTGAACCGGCACAATCTGCATAAGATTCATAATTGTATCTTGCTGCAGACAGTCCGCTACCTCGTCGCGACTTGTGGCACGATTAAAACCTAAGATGATAGACGCTTGCGGGGTGGCTTGTGACACGTACCACATCTCGCTCTTGCCTAATTGGTCCAATTCGGCAGCCATCATATCATCGGGATGCACTTGGATACTCAGGTCATCTTGCGCATCAATCGTTTTGAACAATAGCGGGAATACATCACCAAACATTTGGTAGATAGATCCTCCCACCAACTCGTCCATATAAATCTCAATCAGTTCACTTAATGTATTACCAGCCAGAAACCCATTCTCTACAATGGTTTGGTCATTGCCACAAGTACTGATCAACCAACTCTCCTGCCCCCATACTTTGGGCTTAACAATGGGTTTGAACTTAAGTGGATATAACATAGTTATTCGTTTCTTTAATTAATACCGCGGAGTTTTTTCTCCCAGTTCCATGCGCTTCGCAGCACTTCTTCCACCGGTGTATCGGCCTTCCAACCCAATACATCATTGGCTTTCTTGGGGTTAGCCCATACTTGCTCTATATCTCCTTCGCGACGGCCTACTATCTCGTATTTGATATGGATGCCGGATACTTTGATGAACGTGCGCAGAATCTCCAAGACGCTCAATCCTCGTCCTGTACCTAAGTTAAAGACCTCAACTTGGTCGGTAGGCAGACCAGCCAACATGCGTTCAACGGCTTTAACGTGAGCCTTGGCGAGGTCCATGACGTAGATATAGTCGCGGATGCATGAACCATCAGGCGTATTGTAGTCGTTTCCAAATACCCGCAGTTTATCGCGTAATCCGGCTGCTGTTTGTGTCACAAACGGCAGTAAGTTATTCGGTACACCATTGGGCAATTCACCAATCAAAGCAGACGGGTGCGCTCCTATAGGGTTGAAATAACGTAAGATAGTGGCATGCAGATTAGCATTGGCATGGCATGTATCACATATAATCTCTTCGTTGACTTGTTTGGTATTGCCATACGGGGACAAGGCCTTTTGGATAGGAGCCGTTTCATCTACAGGAAGATGGTTCTTATCAGGTTGACCATATACGGTACATGAACTGGAGAAGACGATATGTTGCACATTATGCACGAGCATCAAATCCAGCACCGTCACTAATGACCCTAAGTTATTGCGGTAGTACATAAGCGGTTGCTCCACCGATTCGCCTACAGCCTTGCTGGCAGCAAAATGGATGACTGCTTGAATATCCGGATACTGCGTAAACACGCGCTCCATATTGACGTAGTCGTTGCAATTGACGTTCTCAAAGTCCGGTCGGCGACCTACAATCTGTTCTATACCATCCAGCACCTCTACATTGCTATTGCTCAAGTTATCCACGATAACAACCTCATACCCTTGCTGCATCAGACATACCACGGTATGTGAACCAATATAGCCGGTTCCTCCTGTTACAAGTATTCTTGCCATAAAGTAATGAATTAAAATAGTTTATTTGGATAGACACCGTTTTTAACCAATTCGTTTATCTTGAGTATAAACTGCGGTCTATCCTCAGCATAGGTAACACCGAACCACTTACTGGGTGTATCTAATACTTGGCAAGTAGCCTTACCTGCCACAATCATATCATTCACTAACGTTGGGATATAAAACTCTTTTTTAAGTTCCTGACCATTCTCTTTTAAGAAGGCTTTGAACCCCTCTTCGGCATAAGCAAAGTATTCTGGTGTGAATCCCCACATATTCATGGAAACAGGTGTATTAAGTGGAATCTCAGTATCTACATTGTCCTCGGTATAGACGATTTTGCCGGCTTTTTCTTCAATCTTAGTGCGCTCTACCACATCGGTTAGGAAACCATTTGCATCGGTGGAGCATACACCACGGCTAACGGTTCCGTTCTCGCTGAGTGTATTCTGGACGCGATAACCAATCATGCACCATTTACCGGTTGTTCCTTCTATGCTTTTGAGGTAATCAGCCAACACTTGGAACGACTCCTTACCATAGAAATCGTCGGCATTAATCACCGCAAACGGTTCTTTGATAATATCCTTAGCCATCAGCACGGCGTGATTGGTTCCCCAAGGTTTGGTGCGTTCGGGATTAATAGCATATCCAGCAGGCACTTTATCTATAGATTGGAAGCATATCTCACAAGGCACTTTATCAGCGTATTTGCTGAGTACAACCTTCTTGAAGTCCTCTTCAAAATCCTTACGGATAACAAATACCACCTTACCAAATCCAGCACGCATAGCGTCAAAAACGCTATAATCCATGATAGTCTCACCATTCGGTCCAAGACCATCTATCTGCTTTAATCCTCCGTAACGGCTCCCCATTCCGGCAGCCAAAATAAATAATGTTGGTTTCATATTATTTCAATGATTTTGATTTAATTTCTCTTCACGTTTCTCACGCATTAGTTGATGACGTTTTTCGTACTGGAGCACACGCTCTTGAATATCATCAATAAAGTTCTCATAGCGTGACTTATGGATGAGCCATGTTCCATGTATTTCCGAGCAGTTGCCGGCGGTCATGAATGAGTCGATATGATTATCACGCATGAACTTAAGCAGTTCGGAGTACTCATCCTTGGTGAGTAGCGATTGGATCTCTACGTGTTGCGTATTTGTGTAACCTCCGGTTACTTCGTACAAAGAGCATCCTCTACCTAATTTCTCAATTATATACTTGCGAATCCGTTCATGCTCCGGTGTAATGACACAAACACGTTTTTTGTTACTAAGTGAAACGGTGAAGTAATCGACTACCAATCCGTTAATCCACGTTCCAATCAATCCAATAACCACCATGCGGAAGTCGTTAATCAGGAAAGCAGAGCAGCAGATGATTGCGCCACCTATGCTAACCGATGCGCCGATATCAAAGTGCAAGTACTTATTGATTATCTTAGCCAATATGTCCAATCCTCCGGTGGAAGCGTTAATGCGGAACTCAAAAGCCTGGCAAGCGCTCAATAAGAGCACAAAGCAAATAAGGTCGAACCAAACATCTCCCAAACCTAATCCGGCAGACATCACGGAGTCCTTAACCTGCTGCAGCACTTCTCCACCCCTGCTCAGTATAAAAGGATTACCATTCACATCCAAGACAGTACGGCCATTGGCTATCTGAGCCTGGATATCCGGGTTATAGATGACTTGATGGGTAAACTTAGTATAGGGATAAATACGATCCCATACTTGGATAAGCGGACCCAAGATCATCGCTGTATAAACCGTTTTTGCACCAAACTCATTGCCGATTAATAGGAAGGCCAATATGAGCAAGAACGCATTGATACCCATGACCCATAAGGATAAGGTATCGGCATTACCTCCCATTGCGGTATTGATTACAAGCGATAAACCCGATATAGATCCTACGATTAAGTGGCTCGGCATTAGGAAGTAATATACGGCCGCTGCACCAAACAGCATTCCGACGGTCATTATAATTAATTCTTTCCAGAACTTCTTTGTATGCAGATTAGCCCAAAAACTTTGACCTAAATCCCCCCAATACTTACGAGAACAGAATTGGCGCCAAGTGTTTTCCATACGATATAGATTAATGTATTAATGTTCCTTGTTCCTCAGGATGCAAGAAAGGCTTGACATAGAGAGGTATTTGTTTTTCCATCAGTGGTTGGAAGGTTTTTTTATGCACGATTTGTGCTCCCTTCTCCACCAAAGCTGCTGCCTCATTATAGGTCATTTCCCGAATCAATTCAGCATCCTTCACCTTACGCGGATCTGCGCTATACACACCTTTTACGTCTTTCCAGAGCGTAACCGAATCAGCATCTAACATATAGGCCAATAGAGCAGCGGTATAGTCCGAGCCTTCCCGACCTAAAGTTGTACGATACCCATCTTGTGTACCCCCGATAAAGCCTTGGGTAACATAGATGTGAGCAGGATGTTGGTTAAGGTAATTCTTGATTAGTTGCTGTGAAACAGCCTTGTCCACCTTAGCCTCACGGAACGTATCGTCCGTTCTAAGCAAGGCCGTTATATCCACCCAATGGTTGGTTATCCCTGCATGATTGAGGTAAGCAGACACAATACGAGTGGATTGCAGTTCGCCAGTAGAGACCACTTGGTCATATAGACGGTTGTAATCACGGTCTTCGTACGTAGCATCCGGATAGAGCATTTGTGTAAACTCCTCCAGTTGGTTGGTTGTCTTGCCCATTGCACTTACGACGATGATTAGATCATCCTTTTCGCGGGCGATTATATCGGCCAAATGACGAATACGCTCGGCATTCTTGACGGAAGCGCCACCGAATTTATAGATTTTCATACTAACCTAAATTAGCCATTCTAATGGCTGTTACGGCACCTTCGATGCCTTTATTGCCTAATTTACCACCAGAGCGTTCCTTAGCTTGTTTCTCATTGAGCACAGTCAATACGGAGAAGATAACCGGAGTTACTCCCTTCGTATTTAACATGGCCACACCGTTCGTAACAGACTGACAAACATAGTCAAAATGCGGCGTCTCGCCCTTAATGACGCAACCGATTACAATGATAGCATCAAAGCGGGAATGACGGTTGTTGATATTAGGCTGAGGAATCAGACGTCCTGCAGCATAAGTCAATTCCACTGTGCCGGGAACATGTTGCACCAAGATATTCTCCTCGGGCACTCCTTGCTCCAACAATGTTTGTTTAGCACCATCAGCCATTGGGGCCGTATATTCCTTATTCCAATCTGCAACTATAATAGCATAGCGCTGACGTTGAAGGGCGTCAGCGCTAGGCAGTACAGACGAGTCGTATTTACTTAAATCTGTAGTCATAATGTATTATTGAGCTAAAGCAATAAACTTCTCAATATCTTGAGCCTCTTGCGACAGAGGATAGTTATCGCGAATCTGCACAAAGCATTTATGAGCAGCCTGCTTGTTGTCTAATTCCAAATAAACCAGACCGGCTTTCTTCAGGCTCATCGGAGCGATCAATTCGTTACCGGACTTAGCAGCAGCATCAAAAGCCTTGACAGCTTTCTCCAGTTCGTCCAACTGAACATATGCGTCACCTAACAACTGATTAGCAGCAGGATTAACCATAACATCATCAGCCGAGAACTTACGCAGATTAGCAGCAGCCTCATCGTATTGACCTAATTGGTAGTAGCAGATGCCGGCGTATAAGTGAGCCAATTCACCTTGTTGGTACGAACCATAAGATTGGGCAATTTCCTCAAAACCAATGCACTCAGCATCGTCGCCATTCAGGGCTTTCTCCCAATCGCCTTGCATGAAATAAGTTTCTGCTTTAGCCAGTTCATTTCCAGCTTCTAACGCTTTGGGCTTCAGCACATAGTTATTCAGAGCGATAAAACCAAAAATAACAACTGCGATAGCAGCAACGATACCCAAAAGCAAGTTTTGGTGATCCTCAATCCATTGACCGGTAGTACTCAGAGCCTCGCCTACATTCTCGAGTTGCTCATCCTCTTTTTTGAAATTTTGTTTTGCCATAATAGTATTTAATTTTATTTATTTCATAAATAGTGCTGCAAAGGTACAAAATATTTTTGATATAGCCAAATTTTTTTACAAAAAAAAGACGTTACATTGCTTTTTACTCGAGAAAACTCCTAAAAATAGGATTTAGGACCTTACCCAGTCTTTGTAATCCGGCCACCTTCTCGCTACCATCTAATGATGGGTCACGGCAAGAAGTACCGGCACGCCATTGAAAAGGCAGACTTCCCGTTGATAATAATCTGTTGAGTTTTCCGGTCTCTATGCAATGCAACGTCTAAGCCGTTGCAGCAACATTAATTTGCTCTAAATCCGATAATATCTCGAACATCTTTGATAGTTTGTGCGGCACGCTCGCGAGCGCGTTCAGCGCCTTGATTGGCGATACGTTGCAGCAAAGCATCATCGTTCTTATACATCTCAATCTTCTCGCGGATAGGAGCCACTGTAGCGCAGATATCTGCAGCCAGTTGTTTCTTCATATCACCGTAGCGGATCTCGCAGGTATTCCATTTATCGTTGAAATATGCCACTGTATCCGGTGTTGAAACGGCTTCCATTAGGGTAAAGAGGTTTTGAATGACTTCGGTTTTTTCGGAGTTCATCGCTTGTGGTCCGGCATCCGTCACAGCTCGCATTACCTTCTTGGTGATGGTCTTGTCGTCCTCGAACAGATAGATGCAGTTGCCATTACTCTTACCCATCTTACCACTACCATCCAACCCGGGGATTTTAACGGCCTGTTTGGTATAGTAGAAGTTCTGAGGTTCTTTGAAGTACTCTATATTATAGATGCGATTGAAACGGCGTGCGAACAAGCGTGCCATTTCCATATTTTGCTCTTGGTCCTTACCTACCGGCACTTTATCGGCCTTGTGCATCAATATATCTGCAGCCATCAAGGTAGGGTAAGTCAATAAACCGGCATTCACGTTATCTGGTTGCTGACGCACTTTTTCCTTGAAACTCGTCACACGTTCCAACTCGCCTAAGTAAGCGTTCATATTGAGGTAGAGATAGAGCTCAAGCACTTCTTTTACATCACTTTGAATATAAATAGGAGCCTTTTCTGGATCTATACCACATGCTAAATACTCGGCTAAGATAGTGCGTGCCGATTGACGGATATTCTCCGGCGTGGGGTGCGTAGTTAAACTATGCCAGTCGGCGATAAAGAACATGCAATCGTATTCGTCTTGCATTCGTACGAAATTCTTTACTGCCCCGAAATAGTTACCTAAATGCAAATTACCGGTCGGGCGTATTCCACTAATTACTCGTTCCATAAAAGAATCTTATTCAATCGGGAGCGTTCTTCCGATACCTTGCTCAAGGCAAGTTAATGTTTCGGTTTTTGCAATACCCTCAATACATTGTAATTGAGTAAGAAGGCGCAATAAGTCCTTGTCATTCTTAGCAAACATCCTAATCATCATCGAGTATGCGCCTAAGGTATAGTACTCCTCTATGACCTCTGGAATTTTGTCCAATTCGGTCACTACTTCGGCGTATTTTCTACCATTTGTCAAAGCTATACCTACTAAAACACACAAATCATAGCCCAACATCTTAGGGTTAACCTGATATCCGGAACCTACAATGGCACCGTTATCAAACATTTTTTGTACTCTTTGGTGAACGGCAGCGCGGCTAACACCACATTTCTCCGCAACATCACGAAATGGCAATCGTGCATTGCGGGTAATTAAGTTCAAAATCTTACGATCTAATTCGTCAATTTTATCCATATATATGTTAATTTGTTAGTAATTTTCTGAATTGGACTGCAAAATTACCATTTTTTTTTGATATATACAAATTTTTTTGTACTTTTGCAAGCAAATTGATAAATTATGACGATAGAAGACTATATTGAGCAACATTCTTCACAGGAATCTGCCCTTTTACATGCGATTAATCGTGACACCAATCAGCACATCTTAAACGCACACATGCTGTCCGGTCAAGTTCAAGGGCGAGTTTTATCTATGCTTAGTAAAATGATCCGTCCCAAACGCATCTTAGAGTTAGGTACTTTCACCGGTTATTCGGCACTTTGCTTAGCAGAGGGCCTGGCGGAAGATGGTGAGCTGATTACGATAGAGCACAATGATGAACTGCAAGAAACCATTGTCAAAAACCTAACATTATCGAAACATTATCGAAACATTATCCTAAGATTAGGTGACTGTAAAGAGATTATCCCTACTCTGCCGAACGATTTTGATTTGGTTTTTATAGATGCCGATAAACGGGAGTATCCAATCTATTTAGACCTTATATATTCTCACGTACGCGAGGGAGGTTGGATATTGGCAGATAATACGCTATGGGATGGTCATATTATTGACCCATCTTATGACAAAGACGCCCAAACACAAGGCTTGCGCGTCTTTAATGATGCCGTCATGGCGAATAATAACTTGGAAAAGGTTATTTTGCCACTTCGCGACGGACTAACCATCATTCATAAAAAAGATACAGCAGATCTATAAGCCGGGTTCTGTACACCTTTCGGTGCGTTTGTCATTAATCTTGATGAACGCATTACTGCGTCATTCTATCGCTTCCTACCCTCCCGCTCGGCCGAGCAAGCCTCAATCGCAGGTTTACATGGAATTGCACTACATAGTATGCTCGTTTCACCCCGTGTTATTGCTAACAACGGACTCGTCTCTGTAGCAGGGACCAAACATTACTGCCTGACGGCCATTAACCGCTATGCTGCTCTATAGTGCCCAGACTTTCCTCTTCTTAGGGGATTAAACAATAAATTGCTTTCTTCCCATAACAAGCGACAAACCAATCTACTGTATCGGACTGCAAAAGTACTGCTTTTTTTTGACTTGTGCAAATTTTTTATCAATTATTGCACCACTTCTTCCGGACATCCGTCCAGCGATAATAAGGACCGCTAACCGGTTCAAGCCCTATTATGCGGCGCTCAACTTCGTTGTATAGTACTTTTACAAGGATTTCATCATTCTTATCAGACCGATAGAAAACAACCTGGAGGTTAGATGCCATCGTAATGTTTCTATGTGCCCACCAACGCTGTTCAATCTCACCTGGCAGCAGTTGTTCTCCTACTCCGCTAATGCCTAAGCGATTCACAAAATAAACTAACGGATAGTCGTGGCCGAAACGCAAATCGGCAACATATATGCCTTCTGCAATAGCAGCATCGGCTTTTTCCACCAGTTCATTCACGGCTATTTGAGCATTAGGAATCCTTTCATCACTGATACCTACGATATTGCAAGTACGCAGCGCAATCGTATAAGTGGCGTCCATTTGCCAATAATAAGCCGTTTCAAAAGCCATATAATCCAATACATTAAGTGCGATATCGTAATCTTGGGCAACTGCACAAGTATTAAAGATATCCCTTTGAAAATCCTTTAGATTAGGCAGTTGTAGGTCCTTGGTGTCCGAAAACAAGGCCTCTAATACAAAAGTTGAGTCAAGGGGCAATTGTACCATCAAGGAATCTTGTATTCGCCTGATATTATCCTTCATCCGATCCGATTCGCGTTTGCAGCAATCAATATATTCCTGCATTCTATCTCCTGTATCAAAATTATAGCCGATATGCTGATTGAGAGAAGTCAGGCTATTGGTAAAGGCCGCCATAGATACAATGCATCGCGGCGATTTACTGGCGATAGATTGGATAAGTATAGGCCGACCATTATTGCTAGAAAAGACCGGACGAAAACGGTAGTACATACGTTCTGCCAAGCGAGCGTGCTCTCTCTCTCCTCGATCCGTTAATCGACCATCCATACCATCGTATAACAAAAGGATAGAGTCCGTTTTAACGAGTAGTGTCTCACCCTTATCGGTTAGCACACCCTTCTGTTTAGCCTCTTCCAGCATGTTTTTTACGTTTATGTATGGCTCATTACCCCAATTAGAGCGAGAACCATGACGGCCATAATGACTGATATAAAACGGTTGATAGCCTTTGGGGGCAGATGTATCAACGATGCGATGGAACTCGTAAGAGTGTAATGTTACGCCAAAGCGAGTATAGTCGGCTTTTAAGGCAGCTTTTAGGGCTGAAATATCTCCGACAATCGTATCAGCCGTTAATACACAATTGAATGTTTCCCCTGTGTAATTACAGCAAGCGGTCATACAAACGATGACCGCCAGCATGATATAGGATGTATATTTCATCTTATTTGAATAAAGCAAAGATATCTTGCAATTCTGTAGCGGCTGTTTTAACGGTAGCAGCTTTATCTGCAACTGTTTCTAATTTAGATGTATCTACATTAGATACCAAGGTATTCAGTCCTTCGGTAACCTGATCCGAGATTTCTTCTGTCACCAATTGCTCCGAACCTGCTACCAAACCGGAAGCAAAACTAGTCCAATAGGCCTTATCGGATGCTTTCTCCTTGAGATTTTTGCAATTAGTAATCAAACTAATGGTGTTTAAGATATTGCTGGGATCTTTAACATCAAACTTACCTGCTGCTTTGTAGTTCGTGTATAAAGCACGTAACGCAGCACCAGCAGCCTTACCGTCAGGATTAACGGTAGTTGTAGTTTCTGTAGTAGTGGTAGTTGTTTCTGTGGATTTAGAACCAAAGAGGTTCTTTAAACTAAACGAGCAAAGCAGCATAACACCTGCTAAGCCAAATAAAAGTGCTTTTTTCATATAAAAATATTTGATTAGATTGGAATTTGTGTGCAAAATTATACTTTTTTTTTGAAATATACAAGATTTTTATAAAAAAATTTGTGTAATTGAGAAAAAAGTCGTATCTTTGCACCCGATTTAAGGAGATTATCTCTCCGTTTTCCCCAAAAGACATATTATATTACACTATGCAATACGACATGAAAAGACTTGAGCGCATGACGCTCGACGAGTTAAAAGAGGCCGCCAAAGGGCTTGGCATCAAAGTGCGTAACACAAAGAATCAGCAACTTCTCATCTATGAGATTTTAGATGCACAAGCCGATCAGAGAGCAGAGAAAGTGCAGGCAAAAGAGGATGTCAAGGCAATAAAGAAAGAAGGTGCTCCTCGCCAGCGCGTTCGCATGCGCACTTCCGCAGGCGCGCAAAAAATAAATACGGAGAACCTCAAAGTAGAAAAGATGTTAGTGACAGTTGGTTCTGAGAAAGAGCAAGTTAAACAGATGCAAGAGGACTTAAAGAATAATAATCACACTCCTAATCGCACCGTGCAAAAGGTGCAGAAGGTGAAGTTTGCTCCTGTTCCTGAAGTACAAGCGGAGACGCAATTAGAACAACCAATGCCTAATATTCCTGTAGCCCAACAGCCTAAGCCACGCGTTCCGGTTCAAGAGCAGGCGCAACCGCAAGGTCAAGCACAACCACAACCACAACCACAACCACAACAAGCCAATAAGAAACGCAAAAAGAAAGGCAAAGAGCAAGTTCAGCAAACCGCTCAACCGGTAGAGGTGAAGGAAGAGACGGCACAAGCTCCTGTAGCAGCTCCGGCAGAGAATGCTCCGGAGGTGCAATATGTGCCTGCAGTCGGTGTATTGGAGATAGAGAAAGATGGTTATGGATTCTTGCGTTCTCCTGAACATAACTATGCCTCCTCTCCTAAAGACGTATATGTCAATCAGGCCAAGATCCGGCAGTATGGTCTTCGTCCGGGTGATACAGTAGAGTGCATAGTACGCGTAAGTGAGAAGACCAATGAGAAAGTACATCCGTTAGATCGCGTGTTGACTATTAATGGAATGGATATAGAAGAGGCTCGTAAACGTCCTGCTTTTGAGGACTTAGTGCCTCTCTTCCCGGATGAGAAGTTCACGCTCTGCAAGGGCAATCGTCAAGATCCGTTGTCCGTTCGTATCATTGACTTATTCAGTCCGATTGGTAAGGGTCAGCGCGGTTTGATTGTAGCGCAACCGAAGACAGGTAAGACGGTGTTATTGAAGCAGATAGCTAATGCTATTTTGGACAATCACCCTGAGGTTTATATGATGATTCTACTCATTGATGAGCGTCCTGAGGAAGTGACCGACATGGCTCGTAGCGTCAATGCCGAAGTGATTGCATCTACGTTTGATGAGCCGGCCGACAACCACGTTAAGGTGGCTAATATAGTCTATGAGAAAGCCCGTCGCTTAGTGGAATGTGGCAAAGATGTAGTTATCCTACTCGACTCTATCACGCGTTTAGCCCGAGCCTACAACACAGTGGCTCCGGCGAGTGGTAAAGTGCTATCCGGCGGTGTAGAAGCGCAAGCATTGCATAAACCCAAACGTTTCTTTGGTGCAGCCCGCAATATTGAGTTTGGTGGTTCACTCACTATTATAGCAACTGCTCTAACGGAGACCGGAAGTAAGATGGATGACCTTATCTTTGAGGAGTTTAAGGGTACCGGTAATATGGAGTTGCAATTAGACCGTAAGTTGGCTAATAAGCGCATCTTCCCTGCCGTAGATATACCTGCATCCAGCACCCGCCGCGACGATTTACTGTTGCCTCCTGAGGTGCTTAGTCGTATGTGGCAAATCCGCAAACAGTTATCCGACATGAATGGCGTTGAGGCTATGGAGAAACTGAAAACATACATGGAGCGCACAGAGGATAACGATGAGTTCCTGCTGGCGGTCAATGGAGTTAGACAATAAAGATGAAGATACTGATTATCAATGGACCTAATCTGAATCTGCTTGGACGAAGAAATCCTGACCTATATGGGAAACGCAGTATGGAGCAGATTATTGTGGACCTGCAACAAGCCCACCCTGACCTATGGTTGACGTATTATCAGTCGAATCACGAAGGCGATCTGATTGACCAGATACAACAGGTCCGTAAAGATGAATATGCAGCCGTTATACTGAACGCCGGAGGCTATACGCATACCAGCGTCAGTATACGCGATGCGATAGAACTATGTGAGGTGCCTGTTATAGAAGTGCACCTAAGCGATATTACTCGGCGAGAGGACTTCCGCCGTGTAAGTTTATTAACCGAGGTCTGTCAGACCACCATTATGGGGTCCAATTGTTATGAAGAAGCTATTAACCATATCCTTGCTACTATGTAGCACGATAGTCCTTTGGGCGCAAAATACCATTACGGGACGTGTTTTAGACGCGTCCTCCCGTCACGCATTAGACTATGTCAATGTTTCTCTTACGCGCGCAGGAGAGAGCGCACCTGTTGCGGGTGCAATCACGGACCAAGACGGTATGTTTGCCCTCACCAATGTTAAAAACGGAGATTATGTGTTAGCCATTTCATTTGTAGGCTATAAGGAAGCCAAGAAGACGCTGCATCTTAAGGGAGGTAATAACGATGCCGGAAAGTTCTATTTAGAGGAGAATACCGAGACGCTGCAGGAAGTAGAGGTTGTGGGTCAGAGTTCGACAATGCGCTTTGAGTTAGACAAGAAGATCTTTACGGTAGATCAGAGTTTAGCGGCCGCCGGAGGTAGTGTTACCGATGCCTTGGAGCAAGTGCCATCAGTAGATGTGGACCAAGAAGGTAATATATCGTTACGTAACTCCGAAGATGTTGAGATATGGATTAACGGTCACCCAGCAGGGTTAACAGCCGAGAACCGCGCAGACATACTTAAGCAAATGCCGGCAGGCAGTATTAAAGAGATTGAAGTAATGACCAATCCTGGAGCAAAGTTCTCTCCTGAAGGCACAGCCGGAATCATCAACTTGGTTATGAAGAAAGACCGCAAAGCCGGCTATTATGGTTCGGTGAATGCCGCTATTGACTATACCCTATCTGAGCCGTGGGATGTTCCGCCAGGAGGACGTATCGGTGCCAACTTCAACTTTAATAAAGGCGTTGTAGAAGGTTATGCTAACTTAGGCTATCACTACCATTCTGCTAATGGCGGTACTATTAATGACCGATACAGTTATGATGCTATCAATCCCCAGGATGCCACTCATATTACTCGTCTTAAGAAAGATGGTGAGAATAGACATAACGGTGGTGGATTGTTTATTCGCGCCGGATTGGATTTCCATGTTACGGACCGTTCTACGATTGGTATTAGCGGCTTTGGATTGATTACAGCCAAGAATGATAAGACGAATGGTGCATTCTCTAATCGCAGCAATAATCCTACATGGTATGAAGAATACGATGTAACCGATTATGTAGGTCCACGCCATTCCGATAATACCGAGGTGCTTACCGACTTGTATAAACGCACCCAGAAGGGTCAAGGATACCATCCCGGCTATAATGCTCGCATCAATTGGCAGTTTGATATCAATTCTAAACATAAATTGAATATGTCCGCCCAATTTGATGAGCATACTTGGAATAGTGACCATTTTTATCATGATACACATTATGACGTTGATAGTCGTGAAGAGTTGCCCGGAACAACGGTGGAGGAGCAATTGAATGAGAACAATAATAAGAAGTTGCAACTCAAGGCCGATTATGAGTGGAAGCCGAACGAGAAATCTCGTTTGGAAGCAGGCTGGCAGACCGATTTAGGTTGGCGTAATACTTCAGCAGACGCTTGGGAGAGTGATGAGCAACACACTCGTGGAGCAGAGAAGAAGGACTTCTACGATAATTTCCAGGAGAATGAACAAACACACGCCCTCTACCTCACGTATGGCAATCGTTTTTGGGATAAGTTCTCGGTGTTGGTTGGTCTGCGTGCAGAGTTATTCAAGAGACACATTGAAGCCAATTATTACGATGCATTAGGCAGTATGCAGCATTTCACACAAGATACGCTTTATTTCCAAGCCTACCCCAGTGTATTCCTTAGTTATGCCTTCCCCAAGAACCATGAGTTACAACTCAATTACACGCGTCGCATTCAGCGTCCGAGAGGCCATCAAATCAATCCTCGTCAGGACTTGAGTGACCCAACTAATATCACGTATGGTAATATCTTCCTATTGCCGCAGTATAGTTCGTCCTTGGAACTTAATTATCTCAAGACTTGGGAGCGTCACACGATTAGTGCAGGATTATTCTACCGTTTTGCTGAAGACGTTCGCCAGAATATCAAGTTCCGAGACGGCGACATTATGCGTAATACTTGGGCTAACTTTGGTAAACGCCACGAGGCAGGATTAGAGTTTGTAGCTAAGAATAAACTCTTTAAGGAACTGCTGCAAATTACCACTAGTTTGGACTTCTATTACAACCGAATGGATAAGTCCACCTATACTCCTATGTTGAATGGTGTGCCCTTTGATCCGATTACCATTAAGGAGCAGAATATATTTGTTTTTTCTGCGCGAATTAACCTAAACTTCTTGTTTACCAAGACCTTCTCGGGTCAAATTGCCGCCAAATATAATTCACCTCGTGTGATGGCACAGGGTAAGACGGAGCATAGTTACTTTATAGATTTAGCACTTAGAAAGACTTTCTTAGATGGTGCTTTGGCATTGACGTTTAACGTACGAGACATATTAGATTCACGAGCAAGACGTAGTACATCCGAAGGTGATGGTTTCTGGCAATACCAAGAAAATCGCTGGCATAGTCGCACCATTAGTTTGGGGCTGACCTACAACTTCGGAAATATGAAACCAAAGAAACATGAAGGTAAGAATATTGATAGTCACGCTACTGATGATGACTTCGGTGGCGAGGGCTCAGATGAATAATCCATACATAGATGATAAACTCATCCACTTTGGCTTCTCATTAGGTACTAACCTGATGGCTTACAGCGTGACCGATAGTGAGCAAGAGATAGACGGAGAGATTTATCACGCCAGGGTTAGTCAGGTGCTGCCCGGTTTTAATGTAGGATTTATATGCGACTTACGTATGAGCCGCCATTTTAACTTGCGTTTTATCCCTACTCTCTACTTTGGTCAAAAGACAATCACGTATAAGACCTCCAGCGGAGCGCCTGTTAAAGGCAGTGCCGGTAAGAATGCCGAATTACTATCTTTACCTTTGGCATTGCCGTTGATGATTAAGTGGAGTGCTGAGCGAGAGAAGAACTACAGACCGTACTTGATTGCCGGAGGAGGAGTTAGTTTTGACTTTGGCCGTCAGAAAGACCGCGTTATCTACCAACAGATGATGGATTACTTTGTGAGTTTCGGTTTTGGATGTGACTTCTATTTCCGCTGGTTTAAGTTCTGTCCGGAGATTAGGTATCAAATAGGCTTTAAGAATGCTATTACACCGGTGAGTGAGCGTCCTGAATTACCTGCCGGAGACCATTTTTACACGAATGCGTTAGATCGATTACGCAATCAAATGTTAGTGATTACTTTTAACTTTGAATAATGAAGAAGTGCCTGTATATATTTTTTGCGTTGTTGCTGTTGGTGGGTTGTAAGGAGCATCAGTTCTCGAGTGACCCCAGTATGCGTTTAACCTTCTCTGCCGATTCTGTGTGCTTTGATACGGTCTTCACCGGGATGGGCAGTTCTACCCAGCAGGTGATGATTTATAATCGTAACGCTAATGCTGTCCGTATTTCTCGTGTTTGGTTGGATAAGGGCGATAAGTTCTTTATCAACGTAGATGGTGAGAATAACATGGATAACCTGCGCGATATAGAGATTTACGGCAAGGATAGTATATTCCTGTTTGTTCGCACTCAGATTGACCCTTATACGACGAATGCACTTCCGTTGGAGATTGATACTATCCGTTTCTTGGTGAATGGTTCTATCCAGTCTATCGGATTGCAGGCTTTTGGTATGAACGTACATCGGATGAAAGGAATCGTCACGGATGGTCCTCTGACGTTAAAGGCCGATTCTAACTACCTTATTTACGACTCGTTGGTAGTTAAAGGCAAACTAACTATTCCTGCCAACACCACACTTTATATGCATAATAAAGCCAATATCCAGGTATATGGAGGCATCGATATACAGGGCGAGTTAGACCGTCCCGTCACTATTATGGGCGACCGCTTAGATAACCTCTTTGAGCATGTACCCTATCGTGTAGCGAGTGGTCAGTGGGGAGGGTTATACTTGATTGATACTGCGGCCAGCGGGCAGGAATGGAAGATTAACCACGCCGAGATAATAGGAGGTTCAACCGGCATTTATTGCATGGGAGATTCCATCAATAAGACTGATACCACCAAATTGCTCTTAAAAAATAGTCGCATTCACAACCATGCGGGATATGGTGTAGTGATGCAGTATGCTAATGCCACGATTATTAACACGGAGATTAGCAACTGCGCATCTTACCTACTCTATTTAGGCAGCGGTCAACACAATGTGACTTATACGACGATTGCAGGCTTCTTTGGTTATCCTAATTCGAACCTTAATATCCATCAAGTGGGCCGCGAGAATGTGCCGGCGGTGCTAGTAGATAGTGCAGCAAGAGTAGATATATGCAACTCGATTATTACCGGAGTGCAGAAGAATAACTTAGTTGTAGCCGATACGTCGTTGCACACCTTCCCCGGCAAAGTGGAAAATAGTTATCTGCGTAATGATAGTTTAGTGGGAGAAGGATGTCAGGGTATTACTTATGCCGGAGAGCAAGATACGGTGTTTAAGAACGTGTATTATATGTATAAGAAATACAAGTACTTTGATTTTCGTTTAGATAGCGTATCTCCGGCTCGCGGAATAGGCAGTTATATAGATGCTTATCCCAATGACCGCAATGGATTCGTTCGCAAGCAAGAGCATCCAGATGCAGGATGTTATGAATGGCAATAAGGCAATGAGACACGTTCTATTCGTCACATTATCTTTGTTTTCGTGCCTTGTGATGGCACAATCGCGATATACGATTCGCGGCAAGGTAGTTAGTCAGACGGATGGTAGTCCGGTTGAATTGGCTGCTGTGCGTTTATTCAGTTATGCCAAGAACGGCGATAGTACGATGGTGCAAGGCGCACAAGCCTCTATGGATGGTGAGTATTGGTTAACGGATATTGCTGCAGGCAAGTATAAACTCTATGCCGGCAGTTTAGGTTATATTGAGGCAGGGACTTCGATTGAGGTTAAGAACGACCATCTGATTGTGCCGGATATACGTTTAGCGGAAGATGTGCAGTTACTGCAAGAAGTGCAAGTCAAGGGCCATGCAGCCGAGATGACCGTTAAGGGTGATACAATTGAGTATAACACCGCGGCCGTTAAAGTGGGCGAAAGTGCTATGGTGGAGGAGTTGCTCAAGAAGATGAACGGTATTGAAGTGGATAAAGAAGGCAATATAATGGTGAATGGAGAGCAGATAAAAGGTGTGAGAGTAGATGGTAAGAAGTTCTTCGGTAACGATGTGCAGTCGGCGACAAAGAATATCCCTGCCGAGATGATTGAGAAGATACAGGTGATTGATCAGAAGTCCGAGATGGCGCAATTAACCGGCTTTGAAGACGACGAGACAGAGCGCATAATTAATTTGACCCTTAAGCCGGACCGCAAGAAAGGAGTATTTGGCAATTATAATGGTGGATTAGGTGCAGACATCTACCCTGCTTTTGATAAGTGGACCGCCAAGAACGATTTGAGGTATTCGGCAGGATTGATGACTAATATCCTTTTGGGCGAGAGCCAAACAACCATTATGGCCAATGCCAATAACACCAATGAGATTCGTTCAGGTCGCGGTCGAGGTAACTTAGGCGGACAGAACGCAGGACTGACTCGCGCCGAGAACATTGGTATAAATACCAATATTGACCTCAATGACCATCTTAAGCACAAACGTGATGCGCAAACCAGTATGGTCTTTGGCGGAGATGTAACCGTTAATCACAGTCATAACGACACCGAGTCGGAGTTGAATAAAGAGAGTTATTCGTCAGGGAATATCACCTATGGCAATCATAATCGCACTACTCGCACCAGCGAGGGTTGGAATCTGAATGCACGTCTTGAGTTGGAGTATCAGATTGATACATTGAATAAACTGATTCTGCAGCCACGTATCACCTACTCTAACTCGCATTCGTCATCCAATGAAACCTATTCGTACACCCGTCAGGATAGTATTCAGACCGACAGCATCAACGACGGTACACAGCAGCAATATAGCCGTTCGGAACAGATAGGCACAGGCTTGAAGGCTATTTACTCGCATTCGTTCTATAAGCCCGGTCGTAAACTAACCATGAACGCCGAAGTGGGTTATACCAATACCAAGGGCTATTCCAGCACGTTTAACCGCGATTCGCTGCATCATAAAACGACATTGGATCAATACACCAATTCGGGTAATGATGCTGTCAATTACAACTTAAGGGTGTCGTTTGTGGAGCCTATCTATGGTCGCAACCATTTCTTAGAAACCGCCATCACCTTCTCAGGCAATAGTCGCAATAGCAACAAGGATCAGACGACAATGGATACTATTAGTCATACGTATCAGTCTGATTCAGTGTATAGTAATAAGTTGCAGAACGATTTCTTCTCGGAGGCAATTGAGTTGAACTACCAATGGATAGAGCAGAATTTCAACCTAACGGTAGGTGTTAAGTTCAATCCCAGTCAGACCCACTCCATCAGTTACTACGGCGGTAAACTCAATCGCGATAAATGGGTGTATGCCTGGAACTGGAGTCCGAATGCTTCGTTTAAGTACAACTTTGGCAAGAAACAGTACGCTCGTATCACCTATCGAGGCACAACCTCGCAGCCGTCGCTTACTCAGATAGAGCCGGTGCGTAATAACTCCAATGCGATGAATGAGACGATCGGTAATATGTCGCTTAAGCCGGCCTTCAAACACTCGCTGCGACTGATGTACTCGAAGTTCAATCAAGATAATTTCTCCAATCTGATGGCCGGTATTCAGGCTAATCTGACCAAGGACGCCTTGGTGAATAACAGTATTTACGACGAGAAAGGTAAACTCTATCAACAGACGGTGAATGCCAAGTCGCTGCCGTTTGATATAAGTGCTAACTTGATGTATAGCACGCCTTTTGCCAATAAGATGCTGCAATTCAATACGCGCACTTCGATTGGTTACAACCAGCGTATTGCGTATATCAACCACGATGCTAAAGCAGCGGATATTGAGGCAGCTATTGCAGCCAATCAAGTAGTATTGGGTTCGCTTAGTCGCACCGGGAACGTGCGAGCCAGCGAGAATCTGAGTTTACGTCTCACACATGATATAGTGGACTTGGGGTTGCAAGGACGTGTCACCTACTCTTACTCAATGAACTCTGCCAATCGCAAGAACACCACGCATGTGCTGGATTGGACGATTACAGGCGATGTGGTGTTCCACCTGCCTAAGCAATGGAATATATCCGCTGACTGCGGTTATACAGCCCGTTATGGTTATACAGGTCTGACAGATGTGAACGAAATAATGCTGAATGCTTCCATTGATAAGACGTGGAAGAATGCCACACTGACACTCAAGGCCTTTGATATACTCAATAACCACAAGAACATCGTTCAGACGGTGGGTGAGAACTACGTCAGTTACCAAAAAGTGAATACACTGCCGACGTACATTATGCTCACCTTCATATATAAAATGAATAATACCTCATCAGCATCTACTCCACCCAATGGCATACAGCGCAACAATAGGCTTTTTTGATGGCGTGCATATAGGTCATCGTTACTTGATCGACCAACTGCTGCACACGGCACAGACTAATGGCACTTCTTCGGCTATTATCACCTTTGCCACGCACCCACGTTTACTGACGGAGGGCGAGCAACCGCCGTTGCTGACCACCTATGATGAACGAATCGAGTTGCTGCGTCAGACCGGTGTTAAGCAGATTTTCTGCTTTGATTTTGCCGTGGTAAAAGACATGACGGCGCAGGAGTTCATGCAGGTGCTGGTCAGTCAATGCCAAGTCACTACCCTGCTGATGGGCTACGACCACCGCTTTGGTGCCTCCGGGCACTCCGGTGCTTCCGGACATTCTGGAGCTTCTATGAACTTTGACCAATATAAGCAGTTAGGGGCAGAGGTTGGTCTGGAAGTATTGCCGATAGGTCAAGCACCTCAGGGAGCCATCTCTTCCACGCAGATTCGTCGGGCTCTGGAGGAAGGACATATTGCGCAAGCCAATGAGATGTTAGGCTATGCCTATTCACTGAGCGGCGAGGTGGTACACGGACGCCATGTTGGGACGGATTTAGGTTTTCCTACGGCTAATATCCAAGTGGCAAAAGAGAAACTGCTGCCTAAACATGGCGTATATGTTGGACGCTTAAGAGGTGCCTCCTATATAAAAGTATTGGTGAATATCGGCACTAATCCTACGTTCGGCGAGAATGAGACGACCGTTGAGGTGCATATCCCCAAGTGGGGCAAGGATTTATACGGCAAGCACTTAACCGTTGAGTTAACGACTTTTGTGCGTGACGAACGGCGTTTTGATTCCCCTGCGGATCTCCAAGCTCAGATTCAAAAGGACTTGCTTAAGGTTCTCTAAACCCAGATTCAAAAGGACTTGTTTAAGGTTTTTCAAGACCATTTACACATTTTTTCCCAAGATTCCTTGCTCAATTCAAAACTTTTTTGTACCTTTGCATCGTCGTATGAAAAATATGTGATTAGTATGTGATTAATATGTGATTAGTATGTGATTAATAAGAT